>JAFQAG010000238.1 GCA_017416985.1 Clostridia bacterium | reverse complement strand
TGGATTTCGGTCAGATTTTAAGTCAGGGTGGTTTGTTCGACCTGTTGTACTTAGGCGTTAAGCTGGGTATCTATCCCCCGCTTATTTTCCTCGGAATCGGTACTATGACCGATTTCTCGCCGCTTATTGCGAACCCTAAAAGTCTTCTTTTAGGTGCAGCGGCTCAGCTCGGAGTTTTCGCCGCATTCTTCGGCGCACTCTTCTTGGGCTTTAACGTATACGAAGCAATGTCTATTGGTATCATCGGTGGTGCTGATGGTCCGACAGCAATCTTGGTTACAAAAACTTTAGCGGCACATCTTTTGCCTGCTATTGCAATCGCAGCATATTCATATATGGCGCTTATTCCTATCATTCAGCCGCCTATTATGAAGCTTTTAACAACAAAAAAGGAACGTCAGATTGTTATGACTCAGCTCCGTCCGGTAAGCCGTATCGAGCGTTTAATCTTCCCTATCGTTGTTACAATCGTTGTTGCTTTGTTTGTTCCGGATGCAGTTCCGCTCGTTGGATGCCTTATGCTTGGTAATATTATCCGCGAAAGCGGTGTTACCGACCGTTTGTCAAAAACAGCACAGAACGAACTTATGAATATTATAACTATTTTCTTAGGTGTAACTGTTGGTGCAACAGCTAGTGCGGACTATTTCTTAAGACTGCAGACTCTTTACATTATTGCTTTAGGTTTAGTTGCTTTCTGCTTAAGTACAGCAGGCGGCACACTTTTAGGAAAAATAATGTGCTGGGCAACCAAGGGTAAAATTAATCCGCTTATTGGTAGTGCAGGTGTTTCTGCCGTTCCTATGGCGGCTCGTGTTTCTCAGACAGTTGGACAGCAGGAAAATCCGTCAAACTATCTGCTCATGCACGCAATGGGACCGAACGTTGCCGGTGTTATCGGCTCTGCCGTTGCAGCAGGTGTATTCTTAGCACTTGCAAAATTCTTTTAAAGGAGGTTTATAAACAATGGCTAATCAGACTAAAAAAGTTGGAATTACCGAAACAGTTCTCCGTGATGCTCATCAGTCGCTTATCGCAACTCGTATGACGACTGAATCGATGCTTCCGGTTGTTGAAAAATTAGACCAGGTTGGTTATCATTCATTAGAGGCTTGGGGCGGTGCAACATTCGATGCCTGCCTGCGCTTTTTAAACGAAGACCCGAGGGAGCGCCTTAGAAAAATTAAATACAAGGCTAAAAACACTCCTCTTCAGATGCTTTTCCGTGGTCAGAATATTTTAGGTTATCGTCACTATGCCGATGATATAGTTGAATATTTTGTACAGAAATCTGTTGCAAACGGTATTAACATCATCAGAATTTTCGACGCATTAAACGACGTAAGAAATCTTCAGACCGCAATCAATGCGACAAAAAAAGAGGGCGGACATGTTCAGGCTGCTATTTCTTACACAATCAGCCCGATTCATAACATTGAGTACTTTGTAAAACTCGCAAAGGAATATGAAAACTGCGGTGCAGATTCAATCTGTATTAAAGATATGGCAGGTCTTTTAGTTCCTTACGAGGCTGAAAAACTCGTTAAAGAGCTTAAAAAAGAGGTCAAAGTACCGATTCAGCTTCACACACACTACACAAGTGGCGTCACTTCAATGACCTATCTTAAGGCTATCGAAGCTGGTGTTGACGTTGTTGACTGTGCACTTTCTCCACTTGCTTTAGGAACAAGCCAGCCTGCAACTGAAACTATCGTTAAGACTTTGGAAGGCTCTGAATTTGATACAGGTATCAACCTTGATGCTCTTACAGACCTTGCTGATTACTTTAAGCCGTTAAGAGAAGAATATCTTAATAGCGGTCTTTTAAATACCAAGGTTTTAGGAATTGATATTAACACATTAAAATATCAGGTTCCTGGCGGTATGCTTTCAAACCTGGTATCACAGCTTAAACAGCAGAATGCTGAGGACAAGTTTGACGATGTTCTTAAAGAAATCCCGAAAGTTCGTGAGGACTTAGGATGGATTCCGCTCGTTACTCCTACAAGCCAGATTGTTGGTACTCAGGCTGTGTTAAACGTATTAATGGGCGAACGTTATAAGATGATTACCAAAGAAACAAAAGGTATCGTTCGTGGCGAATACGGTAAAACTCCGGTTGAAATTAAAGAGGATATCGTAAAGAAGATTATCGGCGACGAAGAGCGCATTACCTGTCGTCCTGCTGATAACTTAAAGCCAGAGTTTGAAGAAATGAAAGGCAAAATGACCGAATATTTAGAGCAGGACGAAGACGTTCTTTCATATGCTCTGTTCGATCAGGTAGCTGTTAAGTTCTTTGAACAACGTCGTGCTGAAAAGTATAAAATCGACAAAGACCTTGTTAATATGGATGAGATGACACATCCAGTATAATATTGATAATAAAATCACTCGCAACTTAGCGGAGTGATTTTTTATTGCAATTAGTCTTATGATATGTTAAAATAAATTATCAACTTTTAAGGAGAAACTATTATGAAAAAGAGATTGTTTGCGCTTATTATTACTTCCGTTTTATTCTTTTGTAGTTTATGTCTACCCGCATCTGCAGAGCTACCGGGCAGCTTTTGGACTATTAACGACAACTTTATGGCAGCTGTTGAGTACAAAGACGCTGACTCTGCCAAAAGTCTTTGCGAGCAGATTATAAGCATTTTAGAATCTGACGCTGCCGTTGGTTCACGATATGACATTCCTATGATGGCGGCTACTAAGCTTTTGCAAACTGCTGAACTTTTAGAACAGTGCGGAAGTTTTGCCGAATCTGCAGATATGTTTAAAAAATATATTCCATATGCTAAACAATGCGACTGGGCAGATGGTGTTAAAATAGCTGAAAATAAAATTCTTCAATATACAACTCAGCTTAAAATGTATCAACAAACAACAACTCCTCAAATTTATTACGGAGCTAAGCACGAGCCAAAAAGCGGCATATATTACGGCGTTACCTCTGACAGCGACCTTGCTGATTCAATAAACACAACTTCTTCCGTTCTGCTTTATATTGAATACGGTGCGACCGATTTCACCTGGCCTAAAATTATTTTAGATAGAGCACGCGAGCGTGGTCAAATGGTAACAATTGCCCTAAACTGCCCTCGTCAAGGTACAGACATAGCTTACATTGTAAACGACACAAGCTATGTAAGCCAGCTTTTAGATGTTTTAAGAGAATATCAGGATTTAAAAATAATTCTCCGTTTTGGTGCAGAAATGAATATCTGGGATAACAGAGCCGAGCCTGCACAGTTTGTTGATGCATTCCGCAAAATTACAAACCTTGTACGCTCTTCATGTTCAAATATTGCTATGATGTGGAGCCCTAACAGCATTTCGTCATGGGATATCGAAATGAATGACTACTACCCCGGCGATGAATATGTTGACTGGGTAGGTTGCTCTTTATATTCACAAAAATATTTTCTTGGCAAAAACGACTGGTCAACCGCTGAAAAGTTTAATGAAATAGTGTTCCAGACCGGCGACAGCGCAGACCCTGTGCTTGCTCTCACCGAGGTTATAACAAAATACGGTTCTCGTAAACCCATTGCACTAAGTGAATCAGGTGTAACTCATTATACACGCTCTTTAAATGAAGATTGCACTCAATGGGGCTTAGACCAGCTAGAAAAAATGTACAGATACATACCTATGGTATATCCGCAGGTAAAGCTTATCCATTATTTTGACCGTTCACTTGATTTTGAGGTTGTTGATGTTGCATTATGCACGAACGCTACTTTAAAAAATCGTTATTTAAGCCTTATAAAGCTGCCTCATTTTATTCAAAGAGGGCAAAATAAGGCTGCAACCTATCACGAGCTTTCATCTTTGATGCAGACAGAGGATGCTCCGGTTTATATTTATACTCATAAATTTGGCGAGATGCATCCAAATGCAGCAGTACTGTGTGACGGCAAGGAGGTAAGCTATTCTTCAGGCGAAACAGGAAAATATAATCTTTATTTATCACCGTTTGCTGCAGGTAAGCATTCCTTGCAAACTGTATGCGGCGGAGAATGGACCGAAAATCAGGTTGAGCTTCAAAAACCTCTAAAGGTATATTTAAATGGTGAGCTTATTGGCAGTGATGTTCCGCCAACAATTATAAACGACAGCACGATGGTACCTATTCGTGTTATAAGTCAGGCACTTGATGCAAACGTTGTATGGAACGGAGCAAACCGCAGCATAGCAATTAAATCTGGTAACGTTTCGCTAACAATGTTTATAGATAATCCTGTTATGTACTTAGGGTCAAAAGAGGTGCATCTGCCCTCTGCTCCTGTCATCCGCTATGACCGCACTTTAGTTCCTCTACGTGCTATAAGTGAGGCTTTCGGAATCCAGCCAAAATGGAATGGCGAAAGCCGAACAGTTACTTTAGAAAAATAATTATAAAACCTCTGTACAAAACACTATTTTGTATGTATAATATAATTAATATATTTTTAAGACGATTTGGGAGGTGCGTTGATTATGAAAGAAAATACAATAATCACCATAGGAAGACAGTTTGGTAGCGGCGGACGTGAAATAGGACGTAAAATAGCAGACCTTTTAGGTATTCCTTTTTACGACAAGGAACTGATTGTTGCTGCAGCCAAAAAGAGCGGATTAAGCGAAACTGTGTTTGAAAGCGCAGATGAACAGGCCGCAAACAGTCTTTTATATTCTTTAGTAATGGGAGCATACGCATCTACAAAAGCAATAGCAGGAATGCCCCCAATATCAATGAACGAAACCCTTTTTCAGATTCAATCTGATGTAATAAGTGAAATGGCAGAAAAAGGCTCATGCGTTATTGTAGGTCGTTGTGCTGACTATATTCTCCGCGAAAAGAATTGTTTAAATCTGTTTATTCACGCTCCTATGGATAAAAGAATTGAACGTATAAGAACAGTATGCGAGGCAGAGAAAGAACAAGCCGAAGAGATTATAACAAAAACAGATAAAAAACGTGCTAATTTTTATAATTACTACACAGGTCAAAGATGGGGCGAGGCTAAAAATTATCATCTTTCAATTGACAGCTCTGTTTTAGGAACTGACGGTTCTGCTAAAATGGTCTGCTCATTTTTAGAAAATTTATAATTTAAAGAAATTAATAAAAAAACAACTTCGCATATAACTGCGAAGTTGTTTTTTGTTATTGTTAAACTTAATATTAGTCAAACATCTGGCTTAATGATACATCGCCATAAATTCTCTTAATTGCCTCTGCAAAAATAGGAGCAACAGATAAAACTTTGATTTTGTCAATCTGCTTGTCTTTCGGCAGCGGAATTGTATCAAGAACAACAAGCTCTGAAATCGGGCTGTTTTCAATTCTTTCAATTGCAGGACCGGAAAGAACACCGTGTGTACAGCAAGCATAAACGTTTTTAGCGCCACGCTCTTTAAGTGCCGCAGCACCGTTTGTGATAGTTCCGGCTGTATCAATCATATCGTCAACTAAAATAACGTCTTTATCTTTAATCTCACCAATGATGTTCATAACCTCTGCAACGTTCGGCTTAGGACGACGTTTGTCAATAATAGCAATCGGCGCATCAAGTCTTGAAGCAAAGGTACGTGCACGTGTTACACTACCCAAGTCAGGAGAAACAACAACCAGATTTTCGGTATTGCCCTCAAACTTTTTCATATAATAAGATGTTAAAGTTGTGCCACCAAGCAAGTGATCCATAGGAATATTGAAAAATCCCTGAATCTGTGCAGCGTGTAAGTCCATAGTAAGAACTCTGTCAGCGCCAGCAGCAGTAATAAGGTCAGCAACCAATTTTGCAGAAATCGGGTCACGAGCCTTTGATTTTCTGTCCTGACGAGCATATCCGAAATACGGAATAACTGCTGTAATTCTTGCTGCAGATGCACGTTTAAATGCATCAATCATAATAAGCAATTCCATAAGATTATCGTTTACAGGATTACATGTAGACTGAACAATAAACACGTCCGAGCCTCTGACTGTTTCGTAAATATTAACGGAAATCTCTCCGTCAGAGAACATGGAAACCTTCGCATCTCCAAGTCCTAATCCCAGATGCTCTGCGATTTTTTTCGCAAGCTCAGGATGTGAATTACAAGTAAAGATTTTAACATCTTTTCCGTGAGTAATCATTTGTGCAACCTCTCCCTTTTTATTCGTTCTATTAAGCCCTAAGGCTGATTCACTATTTGTTAACCGACTTTAAAAGTCTGATGTCGTTACCAATAAACTTTAATGCCCGATAACTGCCTATAATACGTGAAAAAACACGTTCAGAATATTTTTTCGCAAGCTCTTCGGGACTTAAATTTGTATTTATAATAGTTTTTTTGTTTGCTATTAATCGTGAATTTAAAATATCAAACAATGCCGCATTAGTATAATTGGTAGAAAACTCTGTTCCCAAATCATCTAAAATAAGCAAGTCGCATTCATAAAGCTTTTGAGTCTGACCTCTTAGCTTTTCTAAATCCTCTGTACGTTTAAATTTAAAATCTTCAAGCATAGAAAATATTTTATATGCTGTTTCATAAATGACAGAATGACCTTCTTTAATCAATTCTTTGGCAATGCAGGTCGAAAGGAATGTTTTTCCTAAACCAGGTGCGCCCCAGAATAAAAGATTTGTGTTATCTGTATCAAAATCATAAACAAATTTGCGGCAAATACCAACTATATTAGACATATAATCATACGGAGATATTCCGATATTTTCATCAACATCTTTAGAATAAAGCTCCATATCAATAGTTTTAAAGCTCTGGTCACGAAGCTGAAGCGACAAGTTTGATTTTTCAAATGCCTTTATAATAAGTCTGCGCTTAAAGCAATCGCAATCCCGGTCGTTATAAACTCCCGTATCCTGACATTTATCGCAAAGATATCGCATTGAAAGCTCATCTTCGGCGAATCCGTTTTCTAAAAGCAAAGCCTTGCGGCGAACTAAAAGTGCTTTTTGACGGTCGCGCAAAGCATAAACTCTCTCAGTTCTGTCGCCTGTTCCGGTTGCGGCAAGCTTAATAATTTTAAGACCTGCACCACGTATTTCGTTTTCTATTTCTTCAAGCTCAGGAACATTGGCAAAGACCTTTTGGCGACGTTCTTCTAAATCCTGTCTGTCGTGTCGGCGGATTTCTTCATATTCGATTGCAACCTGCTGATACAGTTCTTTATCATATGCCATCAGTTCCGCCCCCTATCACTTTACGCATAGCAGCTTTTTCAAGCTCTGCAAAATCGTATCCGCCCTTGCCTTTTTGGCTCTGACCTTTTGGGGCAGCTTTTTTATCTTTTTGAAGGTCATTCGGTTTTTTAATTCCGTCAGACTTCCACGATTCCATAATTTTGTTCATATATGCAAACGACAGCTTTCCTGTTTGATTAACAGTCAGTTCAAATGCCGTCTTTACCATATCATAATCCATTTTAAACTCATTTTGCCAACGGTTTATATATTCAAGCTCTTTTGTTGTAAGGCTGCGCTCGTTAATACCCATAATACTGCGCACACGATAGGCATAGCTTAAAAATTCTTCACGTTTTTTAATATGCTTTCGAGCCTTTTCAACAGTATCAATCCCGCCAGACGCCCATTTTGCCGCTTCTTTTTCAATAGTACGCATAGAGCGTTTACCTTTAGAAACAAAATATTCAACCATAACTAAAATAACCTCGGCAGGCAGTCCGTAATAGTCGTAAAGAGAATACAAAAGCTCGGTATCGGCAGTTGATAAGGTTTTACCCATTATCTGTCCAACCATACGATACATCTGACTCACTTTAGGGTTATCAGAAAGCTGTCGACTTATCTCTGATGCCTTATAGTGCGGTCTGAACTCAACATTTGCGCTTTTAGATACAGTAAAACAAAACTCTATATCAAAATCTACGTCATCAACACTCGTAAAGTTATGTATTTTTATAAGTCCTTTTGAACTGTAAAACAAAAATGCATTTACAACATCTATCTCGGTGACTCTAAGAGTCTGCGCAATTTGCGAATTTGATATTGCTGTATTCCCCGCCTCAAGTTGACGCAACGCAAAAAGGTAGACCATTAAATAAACGGGACTACCCTCGTTAATGCAGCGGTCAACAACCGCATTGGGAACTTTAAAATACTGTTCCTGTGCACCTTCTTGAGTTTGATTAATAATCATTTATATCCTCTCTTGCTTTTTATCATAAAACACGGTTGCTTTTGCAACTAGCGATGAAATCGCCTATAATTATTCTACCACGAAACAAAAATACTTGCTTGCAAGTATTTTTTGCGAGGCCGTCAATATTATCATAGGCAAAACGAAGTTTTGTTGTTGCTTTTGCAACAAGTGACGTAGTCACCTATGATAATATTATACCACACTTTCGTCCAATTGCAAACACTTAATGACAAATTCCGATATATTTTTTGACAAAATTCCTTTAAATTTTTTATCAAATTTTCCAAAAGAAAAGTACCACGTCAGCGGCAAGGCAGTAACGTGGTACCTTTAAGGTAAAAAAGCAAAAAGCTTATTTTCTTAAGTTAAGTTTCTCAATGATTGCACGGTATCTTTCGATATCAACCTTTGTAAGATAATTTAAAAGACCTCTTCTCTGACCAACCATTTTAAGAAGACCGCGACGTGAATGATGGTCTTTTTTATAGAGCTTAAGATGCTCGTTTAAGTGGTTGATTCTTTCTGTTAAGATAGCAATCTGAACTTCAGGAGAACCTGTATCTCCTTCATGGATTGCAAACTTTTTAATGATTTCCTGTTTAACTTCTGGTCTCATGCGAAACCCTCCTCTAAAAATTTTAAATTTCACCAAACCCCGAGCAGTCGGTCACAAAACGAGGCGACGCCAAACGCCCAGAAATAGGTGCAAAAAATATTTTAGCACAAAGACAGGCATTTGTAAAGAGTTTTTTAATAAAAAATTAAATTTTTTATATATGTTTTAATATACAATAAAAATAAGCTGCCACATATGCGACAGCTTATTAAAAATTCTTATTCACAGCATCCGTGTCTGTAATCTCTCATTTCATCAAATCTGCAGTCTTCTCGCTCAGGAGGGAAGAACTCATCAAACGGGAACTGTATTTTTTCAAACAGCTCGCAAGGGCTGTCATCTGTCGATGCAACGCATTCTTTTTGAGGAATACAGAAATCATAAGCAGGAATTAAAAGCTGAACGTTGCGCTCAATTTTTACAATCGAGAACAAGCCGATTGAAACGAATACTCGTTTTTTCTCTCCGCCCATAACAAGATTTCCGTCAAAAATTTTGCATACACATTCAGGAATTGTAGAAAAGTCGATATCATCGCTGCAGCAGCACATTTTATCGTGAATATCCACTACCTTTGCGCCTAAGCACAATGGGTCAACAACCTCTACAACTGCCTTTGGCATATTTGTCTTTTTCCATAACTGCTCATCAAAGCTGTCATAGCTGTATCTTGATTCAAACACTTTTGCCGAGCCTTCAGAGCCAAACAGAATAACCTTTTTGTCAAATGATGCCAAGCCCTCTACCTGAGTCGGCTTGCCTACACCCAGATATGCATCCAAAGTTATTTTGAAAAAGAATTTCAAATCAACCGTGTAATATCCACGATTAAACGGAACAGGCTCAACATCAGGAAAAACCCAGATAATTTCTGCCTTGCGACACTTAACGTTAACTGCACAATCAATAATTTCCTGACCGGCAGCGGTTAAAAATACTCTGGCATCCTCAATGCAGTCTTTATCTTTGCAAGAATCGTATACTTTATCTGTATGTACACACACCGCATCTTTGATTTCTCTGTCACAGCACGGTGCGTTTTGACCGAATCTTTCGCCCATATTAAAAAACCTCCTTTATATATTGCAGTTTTACGAGAACACGTCTCTATACAATATAATATGCAAAAGAAGGTTTTATGTGATGTTTTTCTTTAATTTTATTAAATTTATTTGCGCTTTAAAGATAATTTTTTAATCAATCCGGTTGAATTCAGCGCATCCCATACCTTTTTAAAGTTTAAGAGCATAACAACTAAAAACAGCACTATCTGATATATAAGATAATACGGAAGCTCTGAAAGTATTAAGATACATTGCGCTAAAATAAGCACAAAGTTAGACCAGAAGTATGCAGGATTCATACGGATTTTTATCCACTTTCTTGTATGAACAAATCTTATAGCAAACATAGTAAAATAGCTTATAAAGGTTGCAATTGCCGCACCGTTTGCTCCAAAAAATGGAATTAAAGCAATATTAAGAACGATATTTACAACAGCCGCAATCAATGTTGTGTAGAAGGTGTATTTGCTTTTTTTCTCAACCATATACACACTCGAAAGAAATGCAGCTAAGCAACTGAACATAGTTCCCATAACTAAAAACGGCAGATATTTCCATGCTTCAAAATAATCGGGCGATGCCAAAAGTGCCGTAGATATCTGAGCCGTTGCAATTAAAACAGAACCCGACAAAAATGCTAAGGCACAGTACATACCGAATACCTGAGAGAAAAATCGCTCTCTTTCTTTTTCTTCGGTAACGGCAGATATTTGCCACGCACCGCTAAATATATTAGACACGTGAATTAAAATGGTAGGAACTTTATTTGCAACCGCATAAAGTCCGTTCGCTGCTGTGCTTATTAAAAATGCAATAATATAGCGCGATGAAATATTTATTATCCAGGTACAAATAGTGTTCGGAATCATAGGCACTGCATATTTTAGCATCTGCGCCCCTAAGTCTTTGCTTGCACTTTTAATGCTAACGTATTTATACAGTTTTGCAATAAAAAACAGTAACACAGTCGATACGGCATCAGTTAAAATATTTGCAAGCATATATCCTGCAGGACCCATTTTTAAAGGTCCTAAAAACACGATATTAAGCACAATCATAAGCACCGTGCGAAATACACCATCCGCCGCATAAAGACGAACATATCCCAACGCACGTATGAACTCGGCACACACCATTTGAAGCGATGATGCCAATATATAAATGTATATATACCCTACAAATTCAGATAAAAATTCTATTCTTTCAATTAACGGAGCAAAACATAAAAGGACCAAAAATCCGCACATGACCGTTAATAATCCCAAGGTATATACACTTTTTTTGTCAGAGAGTTTATCTAATCCAAAGCGTATTATGGCATGAGTAATGCCCAAGGTAGCAAGTGGAATTAAAAGGTTACAGGTCTGAACAACAATATCTACCGTTCCGTATGCTGCCTCTGATAAAACACGGGTATAAAACGGCATCAATAAAAAAACCATAAGCTTTGATGCCAAAGTTCCTATCGCAAAAACCATTGTGTTTTTTGCAAGATTTTTGTATTTATCCATAAACGAGAATCATCTCCGAAATAAAATTTTCCAATCAAAAACTATCCTATTATATATATTATCACAAATTTTTAAAATGTCCAGTTTATTTGTTTATTTTTAAGTTTAAACGTAAAATAACTTCCGCAAAAGCGGAAGTTATTTTTTTATATAGTCATCTGCTCCCTTTCTTCTTGTGGTTTGGCAACAGTTATTGTATATTGAATACTATTTTTTAAATCACGGCTTTTAAACACCGAACTGATTCCTGATTCGGTTAGCGCTACACTTAGCTGCTCCATTGTTTTAGGAACGATTTTATAATCTTTGATAGCTTTTTTTCCATTTTTGCCGAATATTTTTCCCGAAATCAGCTTGTCTACATATGCATCGGTCTGTGCCACATCAAAGCCTCGGCTTATTATAATGTCTACAACCTCTTTTTGCAGATTTTTATCAGAAAGCCTTAAAAGCGAATTTGCGTGAAATTCAGTAAGATTATGCCCCGACAGCTTGTTAATTACTTCAGGCGGCAGTTTTAAAATGCGTAGCTTGTTATCTATCTCATAAGGATTTTTACCCAGCTTTTTGGCAAGCTCAGCGACTGAAAAACCGTATCTTTTAATGTAATGGTCATAGCTTTTTGCCTCTTCTGCAAAGCTCAGATTTGACCTTTGTGTATTTTCAACCATATTCATAACTACCGCCGCATCGTGACTTGCCTGAAATAAAATCGCAGGAATCGTTTTTTTGCCCGCAAGTTTAGATGCCCTTAAGCGTCTTTCGCCTGCAATCAGCTCATAAACACCTATCCCCAATCTTCGAACGATTATCGGTTGCATAACTCCATATGTGCGGATTGAATAACTAAGCTGCCACAGCTCGCTGTCGTCAAATATACGCCTTGAGGTATCAGGATTGGGCATTATTGCCTCAATCGGAACATTCATAACCTTTTGTGGATTTGCAATCGACATTTGCTCTTTGTTTTCTTTTAATAACGACATTAATTCCATATTTTAACCTCCCAAAAAACTTAATTCTGTTTTTTCCAACTTTTTACAATAAAATAATATCACCAATTGTAAAAAAATGGAAGTTAAATCGTGCGTCATTATTCGCTGATTTTTTAGAAAAAATAATAAAAAAAAGCGCCCTATGACAGATTGTCTGAAAAAATTTGCAGATAATCTGTCATATGTGCGCCATTTAGGTCGAACGATTTTTATGTCGATAACTTCAATTTTTATCGAAACAAAAGAAAAAATGCAATTACAACTATGCCTAATGCTATACGATAGTATCCAAACGATTTAAAATCGTGCTTTTTAACGTACTCAACTAAGAATTTAATAGAAAGCAGAGATACAACATATGCAACAACCATACCCACCAATAAGGTTATAACATCGGCTAAAGCAAAAGCTGCATCGTAGGTAACAATTTTAAGAAAGCTTACACCGAACATTACAGGAATTGCTAAAAAGAACGAAAACTCTGCCGAAACCGCACGAGAGCATCCTAAAATCATACTTCCTAAAATAGTTGAACCTGAACGTGATGTTCCCGGAATGATTGACAGAACCTGAAAAGCACCGATTAATACTGCAGTTTTATAATCAAGCTGCGATATTGAATCTATCTTGGTTCTTTTCTGCTTTTTTTCTATAAATATGAATGCAATACCATACAAAATAAGCATTGCCGAAACTACATACCAGTTTTCGAATGTTTCCATAAAATCGTTAAGTGCAAGACCTATAACTGCCGCAGGAACGCAGGCAACTATAACCTTAAACCACATTTGCCAGGTCTCTTTTTTTTGCTCTGCACTCTTTTTAGGCGAAAACGGATTTAATTTGTTAAAATAAAGTGTCACAACAGCTAAAATTGCACCTAATTGTATTACATACAAATATAAATCTGAATTAGTAAAGCCGGTGTTTCCAATAAACTCATTAACCAAAATCATATGCCCCGTCGAGCTTATCGGAAGCCATTCTGTTATTCCCTCTACTACCCCCAAGAGTAAAGATTTTAAAATTTCGATTATGTTCATTTTTATTCTCCTGTCATTTTATATATAAATATTTATTCATCAATTTAAAATTATAACACATAAACTGATAAAACACCAGTATTTTTTGCCAAACGAATATCAAAATTACGATGTATAAATATGTTAAACACAGTTCACACTAAAAGCAGCAAACAAAAGGAGGATACGGTATGAATTTAACTACAAAAGAACTGTTAGCCATCGAATCTCAGCTTGAAAAAGAAGAAATGCTTGTAAAAAAATACAGAGCATTTTCAACTCAATGCTCTGATGCACAATTAAAAAGCACCTGCAATCGCATAGCCGACAAGCATCAGCAGCATTTTAATACATTAATGGGATATTTACAATAGGAGAAAAATATGAGCCAGAATAATACATCTAACAGCGTTGCTCTTTCAGAACGTGAAATGATGCTCGATTCGTTAAACACACAAGAAATGATGACAGCATCATATAACAGCTTTATTTGCGAATGCTCTACAAAAGACTTGCGAAACGCATTTTTAACCATTTTGGATGACGAACACGATATTTTTGCAGAAGTATCAGAAGAAATGAGTTCTCGAGGCTGGCAGCAAAACAAGCAGGCAGAGCAATCTGAAATTTTAAAGGTTAATCAAAAAATTTCAAAAGAGAGTTAAAATAAAAAAATCCACTTAAAGTGGATTTTTTTATTTTAACTTACCAAAGTTTAATGCATAACTGCACATTGCTAAAACTCCTGTTTTAAGGCAATCGTCGTCGATGTCAAAATCAGGTGCATGAAGTGGCATTGTTACACCCTTTTCTTTATTCCCTGAGCCAAGATTAAAATATACCGACGGTACTTTTTCTGCAAAATATGCAAAATCATCGCCTGCCATTGACGGTGTTCCGTTTTTAATCACGTTTTCATTGCCAATTACATCAGCGCATACATCTGAAAATTCTTCGCACATTTTTTCATCATTAATAAGCGGTGGGAACATAAATCTGTAATCCCATTCATACTCTGCTTTAAAATGTTTGGTATTTTCTTTAATTATATTTTCAAGCATATCAGGCAGATTTTTACGTAGCTTACTGTCGTAAAGACGAACCGTTCCCCTTATTGATACCTCGTTTGGAATTATATTATAAAAGGTTCCGCCATTTATTGAACAAACCGATATAACAACAGGTCTGTCAGGCTCGTTAACTTCGCCTGACAAAGCATAAAAATCGTTTACAATACGACTTGCAACCTCAATCGGATTTACACACTCTTTAGGATAACCACCATGACCGCCCTTGCCGATAATTTTTAAATCAAACTCATCGGGGCAAGCCATAACTGCCCCCGGTTTAACTCTTATTTTACCGGTTTCAACCTCGTTCATAACGTGCAGCGCTAAAGCCGCATCTACTTTAGGATTTTCCAAAACCCCTTCCGAAATCATCGGTTCTGCTCCACCAGTATCTTCTTCCCCCGGCTGAAACACCAGCTTTACATTGCACGAAAGACTGTCACGCAAAGACCACAGCACCTCGGCTACTCCCAGTAAAACTGCTGTATGCGCATCATGTCCGCAAGCATGCATAACTCCATCATGCAAAGAACAACCTGGTCGTGATTTATCCTCTTGCATAGGCAGAGCGTCAATATCCGCACGCAAAAGCAAAGTTTTTGTCGCATTTTTCCCCTCAATTAATGCTACTACTCCGGTTTTTGCAATACCTCGTTTATATGTAATTCCTATATCATCTAATTTTTTACATATATAATCAGAAGTTTTTTCTTCACAAAATGCCAGTTCAGGAATCTGATGCAGTTCTCTGCGCATTTTTTTAAGGCTTTCGCTAATTTTGTCAACTGCACTTAGCAACTCTTTTTTTTCAACACACATTGTTGCCGTTGCCTCCTTAATATATACGAATCACGCCGGCAACTATTCCAAGTATGCTTACCTCGTCAACTATAATAGGCTCCATTGTATCGTTTTCAGGCTGCAGACGAAAATATCCGTTTTCTTTATAAAAGGTCTTAACTGTTGCCGAATCATCAACTAATGCTACAACCATATCTCCGTTACGGGCGGTTGCCTGCTGACTTACTATAACAAAATCTCCGTCTAAAATTCCGGCATTTATCATACTTTCGCCTTTAACCTTTAACATAAATACACCAGCATTTTTTGCAAAATCCATAGGAAGAGGAAACGTTCTTAAAACATTTTCTTCAGCTAAAATAGGCGCACCTGCCGCAACAGTTCCTATTACCGGAACAGATAAAAATTCTTCAACCGGCTCAGCAAGTTCTTCGGCATCAGGACCAACAACACGAATGGCACGTGTTTTAGAACCATCTTTTACCAAAAGACCTTTTTCTTCTAACTTTTTTAAATAGGTATGAACGGTAGAAGGTGATGCAAGTCCAACTGCTGCACATATTTCACGAATTGACGGCGGATACCCCTTATCCTCAATCTGACGATTGATAAAATCAAGTATCTGCTGTTCTCTGTTCTCCCTCTTTACCATAACAAACCTCCAAAATTTCTTTATTTATATGCGACTTTTTTCTTTCTATAATCCTATTGTAACACAGTTTTTTCAAAAAATCAAACATTTGTTCGAAAAAAAATTAAAAAAAGTATTGACAACGTACAAATGTTCTGTTAAAATAAAGTCACAAACCGAACAAACGTTTTGTATTTGCATTATGAAAGGATTGATTTAAATGAAAAGAACATATAAAAGAACAAGCTATCGTGAAAAGGCTCGCCGTCAGCGCAGAACACTTTTAATTATGGTAATGGCTATGATTATGGCATTTGGTCTTGGAGTTTTTGCCGTAGCAGATGACGGTATTGATTTTGTTACAGTAACCGTCTCAAGCGGCGATACTCTTTGGAATCTGTGCGCACCATATAAACCTGAACGCATGGATTTGCGTGATTTTATAGAAAAGGTAAAATATGAAAATAATATGGAATCTTCTGAAATCTTTATGGGGCAAGAGCTGATGATACCTGTCAGATAATCCGGTAATATGTACTCTACTTTCTGCCGCATCAGGCGGCGGCATGATTAAGCACCTAAAATCCTCCTTGCCGCCGCTTGCAAAATATATTTTTTTGTGATACAATTATTTTGGGCAGGTGATAATGTTGAAAGAATGCATATTAGAAGATAAGCTTTGCACAAATTGCGGCGAATGCCAAAAGTGCGATTTAGATCCCGAAAAAATTTGTGACAACTGCGGAAAATGTATAGATTCAGATGCAGAATTTAACGGAATTGAAATAGAAGATGTAATTTTAAACCTTTAAAATATTTTTAAAAAAACTATTGACAACGTTAAGTTTGTGTGGTAATATTATTTAGTCAGTAAGCAGAAACCTATTCGTTTCTCACCACCAGGCATAGCCAACGTGGTCAATATACAGCAGTTTTTGTTTGTGTATTTGCGGATAGGATTCTCTATCCGCTTTTTTTGTGCGGACAGTAGCTTATTACAATAAAAAGTTGGAGGTGCTTTTCCATCAGTAAGCAGGAATTGTTGATTAACGAAGAAATCCGTGTGGCTTCGGTTCGTCTTGTTAGCGATACCGGTGAACAGCTCGGAATAATGTCTTCAAAAGAGGCGCTTGAGGTTGCCTATAACAAAAATCTTGACCTTGTTATGATTTCGCCAAAGGCAGAACCGCCGGTGTGCAAAACCATGGACTATGGCAAGTATAAATTTGAGCTGGCAAAGCGCGACAAAGAGGCACGCAAAAACCAAAAGACAGTAAGTCTTAAAGAAATTCGTGTTTCACCGTCTATTGACAATCACGATTTTGATACTAAGGTAAATCAAACCACCAAGTTTTTAAAGAGTGGCGACAAGGTTAAAATCACCGTTCGTTTCCGTGGTCGTGAGGTTCATCACAGTAATTTAGGACTTCAGCTTTTAGAACGTTTTCGCGATTCGCTGACCGAATATGGTGTTGCCGAAAAACCACCAAAGCTTGAAGGTAAAAATATGAGCATGGTTGTATCGCCAAAATAAGTTAGTTTTTTAAAATTATAATTATACATTTGGAAGGAGCAGAGTTATGCCTAAGATTAAGACACATAGAGCATCAGCAAAAAGGTTTTCCGTTTCCAAAAACGGTAAGATTAAAATGAATCATGCCTACAGAAGCCATATTCTGACCAAGAAATCTACAAAAAGAAAACGTTTGCTTCGTAAGGCTAGCTACGCAAGTAGCGCAAACGCTAAGGTTATCAGAACACTGATTCCTTATAAGTAAAATTACGAAACAATCTGATTAAAAGATTTTAGGAGGTAACAGACATGGCAAGAGTTAAAGGTGCTTTGAATACACGTAAAAGACATAAAAGAATTTTGAAACTGGCAAAAGGCTATAGAGGTGCTAAGAGCAAATTGTTCCGCACAGCTAAAGAAGCGGTAATGAAATCGCTGACATATGCATACATCGGAAGAAAACAGAAGAAGAGAAACTTCCGTCAGTTGTGGATCGCTCGTATTTCTGCACAGGCTAAGATGAACGGAATTAACTATTCACGTTTTATGAACGGTCTTAAAAAAGCTGGTATCGAAATGAACCGCAAAATGCTTGCTGAGCTTGCAGTAAGCGACAAAGAAGCTTTTGCAGCATTAGTTGAAAAAGCAAAAGAAAATCTGTAAGATTAGATTTTCTTTAATACAGATACTTAAAGGGTTTTTTGCTACTATTAGTAAAAAGCCCTTAATCTTTATATGTAGATATTTAACCTGCATGAATTTTATTAAATGGAGGTTGCTATTATGACTAAACTTATTTATGTTCGTCACGGCGAGGCTGAGGGAAATATAAAGCGCCACTTTCACGGATTTTATAATTCTTCACTTACTGAAAATGGATTAGAACAAATAAAACGTGCAGCAGCACGGTTAGCAGATGAGCATATTGATGCTATATATTCAAGCGATTTAACACGTGCGTTTCAGACTGCGCAAGAGATTATAAAAGGTCGTGACATTACCATTAAAATTGATGAACGTTTTCGTGAAATTAATGGTGGTAAATGGGAGGATGTGCCCTGGGATGACCTGCCACATAAATTTACCGAAAGCTATGATGTATGGCTTAACGAGCCATATCGCCTGCAAATGCCCGACGGAGAAAGCATGGCAGAATTCTCTGATCGTTTAATAACCGCATCAAGCGAGATTGCTAAAAAACACGACGGGCAAACCGTGTGCATCGCAACTCACGGTACTGCGATAAGAGTTTTAGCGTGCCATTTTTATGGTTGGCCACTTGAAAAGCTTACTGATGTTAATTGGTGTGACAACGCCTCAATCACCATTGCTCAATATGAAGACGGAAAATTTACAATGGTAACCGACGGAGATAACTCACATCTAAAGGACATCAGCACCTTAGAAAAACAGGACTGGTGGCGCAAGTAATAGTAAGGACAAATTAAATATACAAAAAACTGCAACTTTTTAAGTTGCAGTTTTTTGTATATCAAACAAGGGAGCGAAAATTCGCACTACCCCTTTTAACTTATCTGCTATCTAGTTCAACAAATCAGAATTTATTATTATCTTTTAGCCGTCTTGCCAACTTTCGTCTTTAAAATCAGCAAGCCACATACAAGTATTATCGGAAAAATTGTAGCTGCAAGCAGTCCTGTTTTTAGATTGCCACCTGCCATTTCAGAAAGGCTTCCCACCATTGTAGGACTTACCGCCGCACCCAAATCGCCTGCTAATGCCAAGAATGCAAACATTGCAGTTCCTCCTCTTGGGCATTTCTGAGATGATATGCTGATAGTTCCCGGCCACATAATTCCTACAGCTAAACCACAAAGTGTGCAGCCTGCGAGTCCCAGAATCGGCAATGTGGACAGCGAAGCTAATAAATAGCAAGCGGCACACACTATTGCGCAAATAAGCATTGTTTTTGTCAAATTTAGCTTTTCGCTGAACTTTCCGTACATCATACGGGATATACCCATAAACATTGCAAATAAACACGGACCTGCTAAATCACCAATCGTTTTTGATATTCCAATAGCAGATTCAGTAAATGCAGACGTCCATTGAGTCATAGTTGCTTCTGATGCACCTGCGCATACCATAAGTATTATTATCAACCAAAAGACAGGCGTTTTAAGAAGATTTTTAATTCCCATACCCTTGCCATCTTCAATTAATCGTTCTATAGGACAGGTAATAAAATTATAGGTGTTGTATAACGGCACAAGCGCCCAAATAAATGTAAGTATTTTCCAATTTGCCAAGCCAAATACTGCAAAAAAGAGAGTTGACCCCAAAATTACACCCATTGCACCCCAACAGTAAAACGAGTGCAAAAGGCTCATCATTCCGTCTTTATTTTCAAAAGGACACGCCTCAACAATAGGACTTAGCAAAACCTCAACAAGACCGCTTCCTATTGCATAAAGCACTACTGAAATTAAAACGCCTATAAACGGCACCGGAAGTATCTCGGGCAAAATTGGCATTAAAACCAGACCTACTGCCGATAACAATTGAGATGCAACAACACAGGTGCGATATCCGACTTTATCGGCATATTTGGTAGCCACAAGATCAATAAGCAATTGCGTCAAATAGAACACCAACGGAATCATTGCAATTTTTTCAAGTGTAATTCCATATGTGCTTTTGAATGTTAAAAACAATAGAGGTGTAAAATTAGCCGTTATGGCTTGTGTAACAAAACCAAGATAACAGGCTATAAGTGTTTTTTTGTAATTCTTTTGTTTAGTCATGATGATCCCCTTTAAAGTTGCTTAAAATTTATTCGACATATATTGTAGCATATTTTTGTCTATTTGTCACTATTATAAACAATTATAGTTCACATCACAAAATTAACACAAAAACACACAGACTAATTGACTATTATCCAATGTTATGATATAATATATTGATGTAAAAATTTGAGAAAAAAATAAAACTAAATGGTGTCAAATTGGTGTCAGAACAACTTTGAAACCTTAAATATAAGGAGATGTAAATAAATATGAAATTAGGTATAGTCGGACTTCCTAACGTTGGAAAATCCACTTTATTTAACGCAATTACTCAGGCGGGTGCAGAGTCTGCTAACTATCCATTCTGTACTATCGAGCCTAACGTAGGCATTGTTGCAGTTCCTGATGAGCGTTTAAACGTTCTTGCCGATATGTATAATCCGCAAAAGGTTACAAATGCAACTATCGAGTTTGTTGATATTGCAGGCTTGGTTAAAGGCGCAAGCCGTGGCGAAGGTTTAGGAAACAAGTTTTTATCACACATACGTGAGGTAGATGCTATCGTTCACGTTGTTCGTTGCTTTGAAGACAGCAACATCATTCACGTTGAAGGCTCTGTTGGTCCCCTGCGTGATGTTGAAACCATAAATTTAGAGCTTATTTTTGCAGATATTGAAATGCTTGATAAGCGCATTGAAAGAACTCGCAAGCTTATGAAGGGCGGCGACAAAAAATATCAGGCTGAAGTTGATGTTTTAGAAGATATTAAAAAGCTTTTAGAAGACGGCAAGCCTGCACGCGCAAGAGAATACAGCGCAGAAGAACAGGAAATGCTTAAAGACTTACCTCTTTTAACTTTTAAGCCGGTTTTATATGCTGCAAATGTATCGGAAGATGATTTTTCAAACGGCATAGAAAACAACTCTATGGTTGCAGAGCTAGAGGCTTTGGCTGCATCTGAAGGCTCAGAGGTTATGCCTATTTCAGCAAAAATTGAAGAAGATATTTCTGTTCTTCCTCCAGAAGAAAAAGCTGAATATTTAGAGGCGTTAGGTATTAACGAATCAGGTCTTGACCGCCTTGTTAAAAAGAGCTATAAACTGCTCGGATTAATCAGCTACTTAACTGCAGGTGAGCCAGAGGTTCGTGCGTGGACTATAACCCGAGGAACAAAAGCTCCGCAGGCTGCAGGAAAAATCCATACAGATTTTGAAAAAGGATTTATCCGTGCAGAAGTTGTAGCATATAAAGATTTAATTGACTGCGGAAGCTACGTTGCCGCAAAAGAAAAAGGACTCGTTCGTTCAGAGGGTAAAGAATATGTTATGAATGATGGCGACATTGTTCTTTTCAGATTTAATGTTTAATATTTAAGATTTTTATAAAGACTGCCACATGGCAGTCTTTTTTCTTTTATCCGTGTATAATTTATCATTACTTGCAAAAAATAACATCACTAACAAATTCATACGCGGAGGTAATTATGAAAAAAAGACTTTTATATTTTACATTGTGTGGTGCTCTTTTTTTATCTGCAGCTTTTGTATATATTCCAAAGAACGAGCCAGCATACGCCGCAGCAAGAAATGCAAGTGACATTCAGCTTCTTGCACGTTGCGTTAACGGCGAGGCACGAGGCGAACCATACGAAGGTCAGGTTGCTGTGGCAGCAGTTGTATTAAACCGAGTAAAGCATCCGTCTTTCCCTAATACCATTCCTGGTGTTATTTATCAAAAAGGTGCTTTTACCGCAACAGTTGACGGTCAGATAAATGTTCCTATCAGTTCTGACTCTACTGTGTATAAGGCATGTCAGGATGCAATGAACGGCTGGGACCCGACAGGAGGCGCAATTTATTATTATAATCCTGCCAAAACAACAAACAAATGGATTTATTCACGTGAGGTTATCCGTGTAATAGGAAGACACAACTTTGCACGATGAAACTCGCTAACGAAAGGAAAATACTATGGAACAAACAAAAAAACTTTCATTTCAGTATAAATTGCTTGCTGCAATCGTAGCCGCTACTCTGCTTATTTTATCAATAGTAGGAGTTTTTCAGTACTTTAAAGCAAAGGCTCTTGCGCAAGAATTAGAAAATCAATATGTTCGTACATTTCACGATTTGGTTGACTATACACGTGATGTAGATGTTCTGCTAAAAAAATCACTTTTGGCAACTGATGCAGGACAAATGTCTGTTACCGCCTCAGAAATTTTTATGCAAACAGCAGCTGCTAAGGCATGCTTGGCACAACTGCCAACAGAAAATGACCATCTGGGGCAAACTTCTAAATTTTTATCCCAAACGGGAGATTATACATCATATCTTTCAACCAAAATAATAAACAATGGCGAGGTTACTGACGAAGAGTTTAATAATCTTATTGAGCTTTCGGCTCATGCCACCACAATAAGCGATGGATTAGCCGAACTTCAGAGCCAGCTTTATGATAAAAATCTTTCACTAGACAGCGTAATCGGTTTAACTGCACACGCAAATGAAGACAACGACAAAGACAGTGAGCCTGGCGGATTATATCAGCTTGAGCAAAATTTTCAGGACTATCCTTCTTTAATTTACGACGGACCTTTTTCAGAACACATTGAGCAATCAGAGCCATTAATGCTTAAAGGAAAACCAGAACTTACGCAAGACAGAGCCTTGTCTATTGCCCGTAGCTTTTTAGGAGCAGAACGTTCTGCTAATCTTGCCTTTACATCTGACTCAAACGGAACAATTCCAACTTATTCATTTCAGAGCGCACGAGAAGATGGAAGTATTATCAGCATAGCTGTTACAAAGCAAGGCGGCTCTGTTTTATGGATGCTTGATTCTACCGCATGCTTGAGAAGGGGCATTTCCCCTCCATGGTCTTTTACGGACCGCCCGGTACGGGCAAGACCACCGTTGCGGATATTATCGCCAGAAAAAGCGGCAAGTATCTGCAACGCATTA
>JAFQAG010000237.1 GCA_017416985.1 Clostridia bacterium | reverse complement strand
TGTCAAAATATCGCTCTTTAAGTACGGCGGTTGGAGATAAAATAAGAAAAAACATAGAGGGTGATGTGCCGCATTTTAAGCTGCAAAAAGGCGACAGATGCCCATTTTTAAACGAAAACGGACTTTGTGATATTATAATTGAGTGTAGCGAGGAATATCTGTGCGATATATGTGCCGAGCATCCGAGGTTCAGAAATTTTTATACATCTTTTACCGAAACGGGTCTGGGGCTGTGCTGTGAAGAGGCGGCAAGAATTATTCTTTTTGACAAAGAAACCTTTTCAATTAGCTTGCCTGAAGATGTTGAGCTTTCAGAGGATGAAAAGGATTTTTTTATAAAGAGAAAAGAGATATTTTCTGTTTTGCAAAACAGAGAAAAAAGCATAGCTGAGCGATTTTCAGAGCTTTGTGAGCAATTTGGCTTTAAATTTGGATTTTCATTAGAGAATATGTTTGATGAATACATATCGCTTGAACGACTTGACGAAGAATGGACAGCAGAACTGGAAAAATTGCAGAGATTTTCGTTTGACGGCGAAATTTTTAAAGAAACAGCATTTCAAATACCATTTGAGCAGCTCGCAGTTTATTTTATTTTCAGGCATTTAAGCGAAGCTCTGTGGGATGATGACTATGGCGCACGCATTAAATTTGCCCTTAAAAGCTGTTATTTAATTGGAGCACTTTGGTGGAAAAATAAATGCGAATGTGGTTATATTAATTCTGAAAAAATGGTTGATTTAGTCCGCATGTATTCAGCTGAGGTGGAGTATTCAGAAGAGAATTTGGACAAGCTAATTTACAGTTAAAAAGTTAAAAACAGAGATGTTTTAAAAAACCATCTCTGTTTTTTTATATATTTTGGACTAATTTTAGTTGTCTTTCATAAAAGTTTTGGGTGTCATATTTTTATTTTTCTTGATAAAAATGTTAGTTTTAAGTACCGATTTTAAATTGAGAGGATTGTATACTAGCAAAAAACAAAAGACAACAAAAACACAAAAAAGTGTCAAATTTTTATTTTGTTTTTCGAACAATATTTGGTGACGTGTTGTGAATTTTGAAAAATATGTAAAAAACCAAAAAAATGACACCAATTCCAAAAGACTTTCACTTTACTAAGCGATTTTAAGTGGTGTATAGTGTTATTGAGAGAATGGCAGCAACTCTGCCAAAGGAGGAGTTTGATTTGAAATCAAGATTAACTAAATGCATAGTGTCAATAATTTTGAGCGCATTTGTTTTTGCACAAACAGTAGTGGTATTTGCTAACGATGCGCAAGCACAAAAAATTGTTACATCATACGAGGCATCAACAAAAACTTTTTCGGTATCAGGTGCAATTCCTGCAGCGAAAAGAAAATTTGTTGCAGTAATAATTGCCCCGCAGGATACAGCAATAGAATCTGCAATTGACCTTGCAAACCGAGAGGTTGTTTTAAAGACCGTGCAGATTGACACACAAGGAAAATTTGATTTTGAAATCATTCTTCCTGATTATGCAGACAAGGCACGATATAAATATTTTGTGTTTGCAAACGGCGAAACAAAATATTCAATGTTTTCTACTGCTAAAGAAGAGGCGGTTTCGTCATATCTATCCGGCGTAAATGGCGGAGGCATAAACGAGGCAAAAGCATTTGTTGCAAATTCTGCCACAGGCTTAGATGACGGCAAAACTAAAAATAAAGAATTTATTGCATCGTACATACTTGCCGTAAAGCCTGAGGTAGGTTACACGGCTGAAGAATTAATTAATGCATATTTAACGGGTGAGGGTTTATCGTACGTTAAAAGCGGCAATATGACAACCGGCAAGTTCTTAGAAAAATATTGTCACTATTTAGACAAGGATTATTTGAGCGAATATGAAAAGTTGCCACTAAAAACGCAAGCTGCATTAACCGAGGCATTTAAAAACAACGCAATAGCAAAAGATTTTGACACAACTTATAATAACAATCTTTTTGTTGCTGAATACGTAACAGCAAACAATGCGACAGCACTCAGAGATGTCGTGCTTGCATATTTTGAAGCAAATGATATAAGCCTTGATGCTTATGACGAAATAGACAACGACGTTTACCAGGAAAAAGTATTTGATGAATTATATAAATCATGTTCGTCGCAGAAGCTGCTTGCAGATATACTCGATGCTTTTGCCGAAGAGGTAGAAAATCAGCAGGATGCAGCTGACAGTGTTGGCGGCTCGGGTTCATCAGGCGGTGGAGGCGGTTCGTCTTCGTCAGGTAAGGGCGGCTTTGGCGCAGACAGCGCAGTTACAGTAAAACCAAGTAGCGACAGCGCAGCACCGACAGCTGTTTTTAAAGATATTAACACGCACTGGGCGAAATCTTATGTAGAATCAATGCACAAAAAAGGAATCATAAACGGATTTACTGATGGTACATTTAAACCTGACTTAAACGTAACAAGAGCAGAGTTCGCAAAAATGATAGCTCAGATTTTAGCGCTTGATACAACAGGCGATTCTGATTTTAGTGACATAGCAGATAACAGCTGGTATAACGGCTATGTAGCCGCTGTTGCTAAAGCAGGCATCGTAATGGGAACTGATGGCAAGTTTATGCCAGATAAAAACATAACCAGACAGGATGCAGCGGTTATGCTTGCAAGAGTTTTAGAGTATAAGGGTAAAACCTACAACAGCGAATCATTCGGCTTTGGTGACGAAGCAAAAATTGCTGAATATGCTAAGGGCGCAGTAAACGGAATGGCGCATCTTGGCTTAATAACAGGCTATAACGGAGAGTTTGCTCCGACAGATAACACAACGAGAGGACAGGCTGCAGCACTTTTGGCAAGAGCCTGCGATTACATACAGTAACAGAAGGGAGTAATGGCATTGAAAAGAATATTATCATTACTGATTGCTTT
>JAFQAG010000236.1 GCA_017416985.1 Clostridia bacterium | reverse complement strand
TTGTTTTTGGCGGAGAAGGAGGGATTTGAACCCTCGCGCCGGTTTCCCGACCTACACCCTTAGCAGGGGCGCCTCTTCGGCCAACTTGAGTACTTCTCCTTGCCGAATATGTCAGGCAGCATTTCTGCTAATATTTAATTTGGCGGAGAGGGTGAGATTCGAACTCACGGTGCTCTCGCATCACTGGTTTTCAAGACCAGCTCCTTAAACCGCTCGGACACCTCTCCAACAGAACGAGTTATAGTATAACAAAAAAAATATCATTTGTCAAGGGTTTTTATGTTTTTTCTTTAAAAAATTTTAAAAATTAAATATTTAATAAAATAACTGCGTTTTAATCAGCTTTTATTAAATTCTGCTCTGTATTGACTGGGCGATGTGCCGCAATGCTTTTTAAACATGCGGGCAAAATACGAGGTGTCGTTAATGCCGACAGAATGTGAAATTTCTGATATAGACATAGATGTTCCTGCAAGCATTCCCATTGCTTTATACATACGCAAACGACCCAAATATGCCATAGGTGGAAGACCATATGTGCTGTGGAATTTTTTTATAAAATATGTAGGTTGCATATAAACCAAAGCCGCAAGCTCTTCGGTTTGTATCTGCTTTGATAGATTGTTTGTCATATATTTTAAAACTGGTTTAAAAAACATATTGTTTTTGTCAGATAACTTACGTCGTTCTTCGGCATAAATGCTTATAATGTTGGTTATATTTATGCACCACTTAATATCCTGAAGAGGATTTCTTGTAAATTCAATTAAGCTTGAGCTTTCAAAAAGAGCAGTCATTTCATCAGGATTAGGTATATCAACAACAAAGTTTTGTTCGGTTAAGCCTAAAATATCCATAAGCTCTTCGCCATTAGATTTGGCTGAAAAAGCCATTTCGTACATTTTAAATTTCTCTGATACGTGTGTATAAGCTCTCATTTTGCCCTTAGGAAGATAAGCAAGCTGCCCAGGGCGTATAATGTAGCTTTCAGAATCAATATTTAAAAAACATTCACCATCTAACAACCAGAAAAAAAGGTCATTTTTACCTATATGACCGGTCGAATCACCTTTCCATGCTATTGGCGGAACGTATATATCTAAATCGATGGGAGCTATTGTCAATTCTTTAAGTTTAAAAATTTGCCTTGCCACTATCAGCACTCCTTTGCAATTTTGTCATATATAAGTATAAAATTATCCTATATTAATATAAAAATAGCGATATATCACAAAATAATATTTAAATAAAATTGCAATTTTGTCTTGAAAAACATAATATTATCGCTTTACAAAGTAATGATAACACAATATAATTAAGCTGTCAATAACTTTTAAGGAGGGTATTTAAATGGAAAGAATAAAGTTGGGATTTATCGGAGTAGGCAGACGCGGTCCGGGACAGATCGGGTGTATTTTAAATATTTTCGATGATGTTGATGTTGTGGCTGTTTGCGACGTGTATGAAGACAGAGTAAAAACCACTCAAGAAAAGGTAAAGGAATTAAGTGGGGTTGAGTGTAGAGGCTATACCGACTATAAAGACCTTTTAAAAGATGAAGAGGTTCAGGCTGTTATAATATGTGCAGCGTGGGAAGCACATGTGCCGCTTGCAATTGCATCAATGAAGGCAGGAAAAATTACTGCCATTGAAGTTGGCGGAGCATATAGTGTAGATGATTGTTGGGAATTGGTAAGAACGTGGGAAGAAACCCAAACCCCGTTTATGTTTTTAGAAAACTGCTGTTATGGTAGAAATGAGCTTTTGGCAAATAGCCTTGTAAGACACGGCAGATTTGGCGAAATAGTCAACTGCCATGCAGCTTATGTGCATGATTGCCGTCATCAGATTGCAGATGGCGTAGGCTTACGTCATTACAGAATGCGCAATTATATGAAACGAAATGGTGATAACTATCCTATGCATGGCTTAGGTCCTGTTGCTAAAATTTTAAATATTAACCGTGGTAACAGAATGGTAAGTCTGGTGTCTGTGGCATCAAAAGCAAGAGGTATGCATGAATATGTTACCGGAAAAGCTTATGAAAAGCATTCAGATCTTAAAGATGTTGTATGGTCACAGGGTGATATTGTAGAAACAATTATTACTTGTGCAGATGGTGCAACAATCAGCTTAAAGCTTGACACATCACTTCCTACACCATATACAAGAGAGTTTACGGTTATAGGAACAAAAGGTCGCTATAAAGAAGATGGCGACATAGTTTACGAAGATTGCAAAGACTATGAAAAAGGTCACTGGCTGTATGAAAATATAGGCTCTGCTAAAGAGTACGAGGGTGAGTATCTTCCTGCTTGTTGGCAGAACATTACTCCAGAAGAGGTTGAAGCAGGTCACGAAGGTGCAGACGTTCTGATGTACAAGGCATTCTTCGATGCTGTAAGAAATAACACAGAGATGCCTATTGATGTTTATGATGCTGCAAGCTGGATGGTAATTACCTGCCTTAGTGAGCAGTCGGTAAGAATGGGCGGACATCCGGTTGAGATTCCTGACTTTACCCGTGGCGGATGGCTGATAAGACCGCCTATGGATATTGTAGACTTTGGAATTGAAGAAGATAAATAATGGAAAGGAAAAACAAAAATGGAAATAAGAATTTGTAAAGACAGCGAGGCATTAGGACAGAGTGCGGCAAAACATGTTGCACAGGTTTTAAAAGATTGCATTAAAGAAAAGGGCAGCGCACGTATTGTTTTATCGACAGGTGCATCACAGTTTGACACAATAAAAGCTCTGGTAGCTGAGCCGGGTATTAAATGGGATTGCGTTGAAATGTTCCACTTAGATGAATATGTAGACCTTCCTGAAACACACGGTGCAAGCTTCAGAAAATATTTAAAAGAGCGTTTTGTAGACAAGGTTGCACCACTTAAAGCAGTTCATTTTGTTGACGGCACAAAAGAGTGCATTGCAAAACTCACCGAAGAAATAAGAAAAGCACCGATTGATATCGGCTTAATCGGTATCGGAGAAAACGCACACATTGCATTTAACGACCCTCCGGCAGATTTTGATACAAAAGAGGCGTATATAATTGTAAATCTTAACGAGCGTTGCAAACAGCAACAAATGGGTGAGGGTTGGTTCAAAACAATCGACGATGTTCCAAAGCAGGCAGTTTCTATGACTGCATATCAGATTATGCAGTGCGAGAGAATAGTATCCTGCGTTCCTTATAAAGTAAAGGCAGAGGCAGTTGAAAATACTATAAAAGCTAAAGAGGTTACAAATCTTGTTCCTGCAACACTTTTAAAAACACATCCTGATTTCATTTTATACATAGATGAAGACAGTGCATCAGGAATTTTGGCATAATAATGGTTTATTGACAATCCCTTGCTCGTATGATAAAATATGAGCGAGGGAATTTTACTTAATAAGGAGAGAGAATAATGCAGTTTATAACACCTGAATCAGCAGGTATCAGCAGCGAAAATATTTTAAATTATGTAAAAAAACTCGAAGACACACGTCTTTGTACGCATGATATAATTATTGCGCGTAAAGGCAAAATACTTTACGAAGCATACTGGAAGCCATTTGATAAGGACTTTATACATCGTATGTATTCTGTAACCAAAAGCTTTGTGTCGCTAGCAATAGGATTTTTAGTTCAAGAGGGCAAACTTTCGCTTGACGATACAATGGAGCAGCATTTTGCTGAAGAGTTAAAAAATCAAAAAGACGAAAATATGCATAAGCAAACGGTGCGCAATATGCTTATGATGTGTACGGCAAAAGTGGCTCAATGGCCGTTTGTGCCTAAGTGCACAGACAGAGTTCGTTTTTATTTTGAAAATGATAGTGCCGAATCAAGACCGGCAGGAACTATTTTTCAATATGATTCGAGCGGCTCTTTTGTTTTGTGTGCATTGGTTGAAAGAATCAGTGGAATGACTCTGATGGAATATTTACGCAGTCGTCTGTTTGACAAAATAGGAGTATCAGACAGCATTACCTGCCTTAAATGTCGTGGCGGTCATTCTTGGGGAGATTCTGCACTTATATGCACACCTCGTGATTTGCTTTTGGTAGCACAGTTTGTTATGAACAAGGGCAAATGGAATGGGGAGCAGATTTTAAACGAAGACTATGTCACAACGGCAACATCAAAGCTTATAGACAATAATTTTATAAACAATAACGAACACAATTCGCAAGGATACGGATACCAGTTCTGGCGACTTTTTGACAACTCGTTTTTCTTTAACGGAATGGGCTGCCAGTTTGCAGTTTGCGTCCCTGATAAAGATATAGTTTTTATATACAATGCAGATAATCAGGGTATGGATTATGCAAAAAAAGTCATACTTGATAATTTTTATGATATGATTGTCCGCACAGCTTCTGATGAGCCGTTGCCCGAAAATCCAGCTGCAAAAAAAGAACTTGACGACTTTTCAGCACAATTAAAACTCAAAGCAGCGGAGGGAAATATTAGTTCTCCTATGGCTAATGTTGTAAATGGAAAAACCTTTACAATGGATGAAAACCCTATGGGCATAACTAAATTAAAGCTTTGCTTTGATGAAAATGGCGGAATACTTTACTATACCAATGCTCAGGGAGATAAAGAGCTTACCTTTGGAATGTGCGAAAACCGCTTTGGCGAATTTCCGCAGGATGGCTATTCTGACGATATAATGGATGTACCCGGAAACCGCAGATATAAATGTGCTTGCTCAGCCGCTTGGGTAATGCCTGAAAAACTTGTTATAAAGGTGCAGATTATAGATAAATATTTTGGTAATTTGCATATCCACCTTGGCTTTACAGACGATAACCAAGTAGGTGTGTTTATGATAAAAACAGCCGAGGCGTTTTTGGATGAGTATAATGGGTATGCGGGCGGTAAAATTAATAATTAATTTTAAAAGAAAACTAAAACAAAAGTCAGCGGCAATAAAGTACCGCTGACTTTTTACATAGTTGAAATAATTAAATATACTAATCCTGCCAGAACTGATGCGGTTATTCCGTATACTAACACAGGTCCTGCTATTACAAACATTTTTGAGGCAAGACCAAGGACTAAACCCTCACTTTTAAATTCCATTGCAGGCGAAACAATAGCATTTGAAAATCCTGTTATCGGCACAATCGTTCCTGCACCGGCAAATTTTGCTATCCGGTCATACACGCCGATTCCGGTCAAAACAGCTCCTATAAATATTAAAGTAGAGGGAGTTGCCATTTTAACTGTATCTTCTGCTAACCCCAGCTTTTCATATCCGTCTGATATGAGCTGACCGATTACGCAGATAAATCCACCGATTAAAAATGCTAAGCACACGTCCTTTGCCAATGTCGAATTTGGTGTTTTTTTATCTACATATTTTTGATATTGCTCATTTGTCATTTTTTTTTGCATTAAAATCACCCCGATTATTTATCTATATGTGAGATAACAAAAACTGCATTTAATTTTTCTGATTTTTTATTTGCGCTAAGCACCTGATATGAAATTCCGGCAGCTACCGATACAATGGCGAGTGCAATGCAAATAGCTCTTGCTAATTTTATTCTCATTAAAAATAACTCCTTAGTTTTCAAATTTGTGTTTATAAATATAGTATTTAATAATTTTTTTAAATTATTCCTATAATAAATAATTTTAAAATGGTTAATTTTTTATGCTTTTTTATGAAATTATATGATAATATTGCACAAAATGCATAATTGTAAATTGTTTTTTCATATAGTTTTAAACCATAATAATGAATTATTTGAAAATAATAAAATTAGGTATTGAAATATTGTGTTCATTTGTGGTATAATAAGCCAATGTTGAGAACAAACGAGAAGAAAAACAGGGAGGACAAAAGAAACATGTCTAACGTATTAGAGAAAAAAGAAAACAATGTTGTAACCATCACTATGACGGTTGAAGCAGCAAAATTTGACGAAGCTATGGAAAAATCATTCCGCAAAAATGTAAAATACATTGCGGTTCGTGGCTTCAGAAAAGGTAAAGCACCAAGAAAGCTTATCGAAAAAACTTATGGCGAAGCAATCTTTTATGATGATGCTGTTGATTTTGTATGCCAGGATGCATACACCGAGGCTATCAAAGAGCTCGCTATCGAGCCGGTTGATACTCCTAAACTCGAAGTAAAAGAAATCGGTTCAGGCAAAGACCTCGTTTTAGAAGTAACAGTAACTGTTAAGCCTGAAGTTGAATTAGGTGAATATAAAGGTATTAAATTACAGAATATTGAGCATACTGTATCTGACGAAGATGTTGATGCAGAAATCAAACGTCGTCAGGAGCGTAACTCTCGCTTGGTAAGCGTTGAAGACAGAGCAGTAGAAAACGGTGATATTGCAAACATCAACTTCGAAGGATTTACCGATGGTGTTGCATTCCCAGGCGGTAAAGGCGAAAATCACGACTTAGAAATTGGTTCTGGTTCATTCATTCCTGGATTTGAAGAACAGATTATCGGTAAAAACATCGGCGAAGAGTTTGATGTTAATGTAACATTCCCAGAAGAATATCATGCTGAAGATTTAAAGGGCAAGCCGGCTGTATTCAAAGTTAAGGTTAACAGCATACAATATAAAGAGCTGCCTGTTTTAGATGACGAGTTCGCTAAAGATGTAAGTGAATTTGATACATTAGATGAATTAAAAGCTGATATTAAGGCAAAAATGGAAGAAGAAGCTGCAAAACGCACCAAGCAGGACAAAGAAAATGCTGCAATTGAAAAAGTTGTAGACGATATGAAAGTTGACCTGCCGCAGTGCATGGTTGATTCTAGAGTTGACAGTATCATTGCTGAAAACAATATGAGAATGTCACAGCAGGGTATTACCTTTGAGCAGTATCTCTCTTACATGGGCAGCACTATTGATCAGTTTAAAGAGCAGATGAAGCCTATGGCAGAGCGTCAGGTAAAAGCAACCTTAGCTTTAGAAGCTATTGCTAAAGCCGAAAACATCGAAGTAACAGATGCTGATGTTGACAAGAATCTTGAAGATATGGCAACAGCATACAGCATGGAGCGTGATAAGTTAAAGGGACTTCTTCGTGATGAAGATTTAGAAAACATTAAGGCTGACCTTAAGATTTCTAAGGCATCTGAATTTGTTGTAGAAAACGCAACATGGACAAAAACAAAGCCGGCTGCTAAAAAGACAACAGCTAAAGCTGCTGACAAAGAAGAAGCAGCAGAAAAAAAGACAACTGCTAAAAAAACTACAACAAAATCTACTGCAGCAAAATCAACAACAAAAACAACTGCAGCTAAAAAAACCACAACAGCTAAGAAAACTACAACAACAAAAGCTAAAAAAGAAGCTGCAACTGAAGAATAATTAAAAGCAAACATCTTAATTTCTGATGATGGGAGGTCATCGCATGAGTTTAGTACCAACCGTGCTGGAGCAAACCGGTCGTGGCGAACGTGCCTATGATATTTACTCCAGACTGTTAAAAGACAGAATTATATTTTTAAGTGAAGAGGTAAACGATGTAACAGCAAGTCTGGTTGTTGCACAAATGCTGTTTTTAGAGGGAGAAGACCCTGACAAAGACATTCATTTTTACATTAACAGCCCCGGCGGTTCAATAACGTCAGGTATGGCAATTTACGACACAATGCAATACATAAAGTGCGATGTGTCAACCATTTGTATCGGAATGGCAGCCAGTATGGGAGCCTTTTTGCTTGCAGCTGGCGCAAAGGGCAAACGTTTTGCTCTTCCAAACAGCGAAATTATGATTCATCAGCCACTTGGCGGAATGCAGGGTCAGGCAACAGATATAAAAATTCATGCAGACCGAATTTTACGCATTAAAGATACATTGAATCAGATATTAAGTGAGCGAACCGGAAAACCACTTGAAACAATCAAGCAGGATACCGAACGTGACAATTTTATGTCGGCGCAAGAAGCAAAAGAATATGGTTTAATCGATGATGTGATTACCTCCCGCGCGGACAAAGCATAATGCACAAAAGAGGCTGTCACTAAAAGACAGCCTCTTTATGAATATTTAAGAAAATTAAGTCAGATACAATAATATAAGATAGAATATAGTTATTAAAGAGGTGTATGACTTGTCAAATGTAAATGATAGAACCGAACCTCGCTGTAATTTCTGCGGAATGTACGAAAGTCAGGTTCTAAAGTTATTTCAGGGCCCAAATGTTAACATATGTAACGAATGTATAGCTATGTGTAATCGTTATATGGGCGATAATTTTGATATAGCAGATATGGAGGTAAGCCTTGACGGTTTGCCGACTCCAAAAGAAATTAAAAAGGTTTTAGACCAGTATGTAATCGGTCAGGATAATGCAAAAAAAACGTTGTCTGTTGCCGTTTATAATCATTATAAAAGAATCGAAAGCAAACGCCAAATTGGCGATATAGATATTCAAAAATCAAATATTCTTCTTTTAGGACCTACCGGCTCGGGTAAAACACTTTTAGCTCAGACTCTTGCTAAAATATTAAATGTTCCGTTTGCTATTGCAGATGCGACAACACTTACCGAAGCAGGATACGTGGGCGAAGATGTTGAAAATATTTTGCTAAAGCTTATTCAGGCTGCTGATGGCTCAATTGAAGAGGCACAGCGTGGTATTATTTATATTGACGAAATTGATAAAATTACCAGAAAGTCTGAAAACACATCAATTACCCGTGATGTTAGCGGTGAGGGTGTTCAGCAGGCGCTTTTAAAAATTTTAGAGGGTACTGTGGCATCTGTGCCTCCTACCGGTGGACGTAAGCATCCGCATCAGGAGTTTTTACAAATTGATACTACCAACATTTTGTTTATCTGTGGTGGTGCTTTTGAGGGAATTGAAAAAATTATTTCTGAACGTACTGGCTCTAAGGCGTTGGGCTTTGGTGCAGAAGTAATAAGCAAGCAGGATAGTAAAATAGATAAAATCTTAGCAAAGCTTGAGCCACAGGATTTATTAAAATTCGGTTTGATTCCTGAATTAATCGGTCGTTTGCCGATTATATCAACTCTAGAGATGCTTGATAAAGAAGCGCTTATGCGTATTTTAAGCGAACCTAAGAACGCTCTTGTTAAGCAATATACAAAGCTGTTCGAGTTAGATGGTGTAAAGCTTGAGATTGCAGAAGATGCAATAGAAGCGGTTGCTCAAAAAGCGTTGGATCGTAAAACCGGTGCTCGTGGACTACGTTCAATTATGGAGGAGTGTATGCTCGACGTAATGTATGAGTTGCCTTCTGAAAAAAATGTTTCAAAATGCACAATCACAAAAGAGTGCATAACAAACGGAGCGCGTCCGTTATTAACACAGCGCGAAAAAAAGACAGTTACAAAACAGCTTGAAGAATCAGTATCATAAAAATTTGCCGCAAGGCTTTAGGGGCGACTTTTGCGGTCGCCCATATTTGTTTTAAATTTAACTTTTACGGAGGGAATTAAATGGAGCTTATTGAAATAGGTCAGATTGTAAACACACACGGCATACGTGGCGAAATTAAGCTTAATCCGTGGACTGACGATATATACGATATATTAGAGCTTGATGAGTTGTATTTAAAAAACGGTGATATATTGCATATCAAGCAGAGCAGAATACATAAAAATTGTGTTATAATAAGCTTTTCAGAGATTCCTGATATGAACACTGCAGAAAAGTTTAAGGGTACAGTTTTATTTACCGAAAAAACAGAACTTCCTGAGGGCAGATATTATATAGCAGACCTTTTGGGTATGCAGGTATTTGAAAATGATACTCTTTTAGGAAAAATTCAGGATGTTTTTGCAACTGGCGCAAATGATGTTTACGACATTAAAACACCTGAGGGTAAATCTATACTGATTCCTGTAATAGAAGATGTAGTTTTGTCGGTTGATGTTAAATCAAAAAGAATGGAAGTAAAACTTCCTGCAGGACTTTTAGACGATGGAGCGGAGGAGTAATATGCGTTTTGATTGCTTAACTCTGTTTCCTGATATGATGCGTGCTGTACTTAGTGAAAGCATTATCGGACGTGCATCAGCGGCAGGAATTTTAGATATAAGATACACAAACATTCGTGACTTTGCTGAAAATAAGCACAACAGGGTTGATGACTATCCCTATGGCGGCGGAGAAGGTATGGTAATGCAGGCGATGCCCATATACCGTGCGTGGCAAAGTGTTACAGATAATGGTGCTAAAAAGGCCAAGGTTATATATCTTTCGCCTCAGGGCAAGGTTTTTGACCAGAAAACAGCCATAAGACTGTCACAGGAGGAACATTTAATTCTGCTTTGCGGTCATTACGAGGGTGTGGATGAACGAGTTATAGAAGAAATTGTCGATGAAGAAATATCAATGGGCGATTTCGTATTAACCGGCGGAGAAATTCCCGCAATGGCACTTATTGATGCAGTCGGCAGATTAATTCCCGGGGTTTTAAGCTCAGAGGATGCATACTCTCACGAATCTCATTTTGATGGCTTATTAGAGCATCCGCAGTACACAAGACCACCAGAGTGTTTAGGCAGAACAGTTCCTGATATTTTGCTTTCAGGACATCACAAAAACATAACTGAATGGAAACGTAAAGAATCGATAAAAAGAACGGCAAAAAAACGACCTGATATGCTTTTAAATGCGCCGCTTACAGATAAAGAAAGAAAGTGGCTTGATGATTTTTTATCGGAGGAATTAATATGAATTTGACTGAAAAAACAATCGGCAGCGAAAAAATATTTGATGGCCGTGTAATACGTGTAAGACGTGATACTGTTGAACTGCCGAATAAACATACATCAACCCGTGAGGTTGTAGAGCATCCCGGAGGTGTTGCTATTGTGCCGATTGATAACGACGGCAATGTGCATATGGTTCGTCAGTACCGTTATCCTCTTGGCAGATTGTGCTTAGAGCTTCCGGCGGGTAAACTTGAGTATGGTGAAGACCACAGAGAATGCGGTTTAAGAGAATTAGGCGAAGAAACCGGAATGGAAGCCGGAAACTTTGAATATTTAGGTGTTTTTTGTCCATCGCCCGGATTTTGTCAGGAGCTTATACACATATATCTTGCAACAGACTTAAAGCAAGGCAAAATTCATTTAGATGAAGACGAGTTTTTAGAGGTAGAAAAATATCCATTAAGCGATTTAATAAAAATGATACACGAGGGAAAGATTCAGGACGGCAAGACAGTAATAGGTTTATTGCTTGCAAAAGATGTCTTAAATAAATAGAATTACCGTAAGGAGCATTATTGATGGCTGAAAGATTATTAGACGTATCCAATGTAGATTTGGGTAAACTGTTCGGAGATTTTGACGCAAATTTAAAACTTCTCGAAAAAGAACTTAAGGTTTCTATATCTTCACGTGATGGTTCGTTAAAAATCATTGGTGAAAATGAGGAAGTAACACTAGCTGCAAGAGTTATATCAAGCCTGGTATCAGCCGTAGGCAGAGGAGAAACTCTTACCGAACAGAGCATTTTATATACAATATCAATGGCAAATGACGGATTAGAAGATAAAATAAGCAGCTTAGGCTCTGATTGCGTGTGCATCACATCAAAAGGTAAGCCTATTAAGAGCAAAACAATAGGTCAAAAGCAATATGTTCACGCAATGAAAAATAATACCATTGTTTTCGGTATTGGTCCTGCTGGAACAGGAAAGACTTATCTTGCGGTGGCAAAAGCTGTAACAGCTTTCAGAAATAAAGAGGTAAGCAGAATTATAATCACCAGACCGGCAGTAGAAGCAGGCGAAAAGCTCGGATTTTTGCCCGGTGATTTACAAAACAAGGTTGACCCTTATTTAAGACCTCTTCACGATGCTCTTTACGATATGGTAGGTATGGAAAACTACAACACATACGTTGAAAAGGGTATGATAGAGGTTGCGCCATTGGCATATATGCGTGGTCGTACTCTTGATAATTCATACATTATATTAGACGAGGCGCAAAATACAACTCCTGAGCAGATGAAAATGTTTTTAACCAGAATTGGTTTTGGTTCAAAAGCTATTATTACGGGTGATATTACACAGATTGACCTTCCTGACGGAAAGCGCTCTGGACTTAAAGAGGCAATAAAGATTCTCGGAAATATTGAAGGAATTTCATTCTGCTACTTCAGTCACAAAGATGTTGTACGTCATCCATTAGTTCAAAAAATCATTCAGGCATATGAAAAATACGACAATTTAAGGTCGAAGGGCAGAGGTAAACAAAATGAATCTTGATCTTGTTTGGGAAGACTGTCAGAATAAAATAAAAATTACAGATAGCGAAATAAATACCATTACTCAGGCTATCGAGGCAGCTTTGGATTACGAAGAATTTGACTATGATACCGAGATAAATTTAATGTTTACAGATAACGACGGAATCCGTGAAATAAACCGTGAGCAAAGAAATATTGACCGTGCCACCG
>JAFQAG010000235.1 GCA_017416985.1 Clostridia bacterium | reverse complement strand
GAAAAAGATGATTTTGATATTATTTTAAAATGCAGTTCTTCTGAAAATTACATAGATTTTCTAAAAACGAAATCCATTCTCTATAAAACCATATCTGACTGTGCTAAAAAATATGATTTCGAAGAAATTTTCGTTAAGCAATATTCAGAAATAGTCGAAAAAACCATAAATTATATTAAACAGCATATAAGTATAAACTTAAGCGTTGAAGAAATATCGAAAGACTTGTTTGTATCAGATAGCAAATTACGTAAAACCTTTAAAAAAGATACAGGTAAAACCATAGGCAAATATATAGATGATTTAGTATTTTTTAAAGCCAAGCAATTACTTGCAAAAAAGCATATTCCTATCGGTGAGATAAGCGGGCAATTAGGTTTTTGTGACCAGTTTTATTTTGCAAGAAGGTTTAAAGAACGATACAATCAGACTCCGTCTGAGTTTAGAAAAGAAATTATTACATTATAAATCAAAAAAGAGCTGTTGCATTTGCAACAGCTCTTTTTACTTTTAATTATTCTTCAACAGCTTCGCCAATTGTTGCACCAAGTTCTTCTTTATGAACCGGTGTTTCTTCCTCTTCTGCTTTTTCCTCTGCTGGAGCTTCTACCGGAGCTGGCTCAGGTAAAAGAGCACGGATAGAAAGACCAATCTTTTTGTTTTCCCAGTCGATTTCAACGATTTTTGCTTCAACCTGCTGACCGATTTCAAGCTCGTCCTGAGGTTTTGCAATTCTCTTGTTAGCAATCTGAGAAATATGAATTAAACCGTCGATACCGGTCATAATTTCAGCAAATGCGCCAAATGGCATCATTCTAACAATTTTAACATTAACTACGTCGTCAACGTTAAGTGTTTTCTTAGCGATTTCCCAAGGGTTGTCCTCTGCCTTTTTAAAGCCGAGAGAAATTTTCTTGGTTTCTTCGTTAATATCTTTAATATAAACCTCTAAAGTATCGCCAACGCTTACAACATCAGACGGATGTTTGATTCTCTGCCAGCTGAGTTCAGAAATGTGAACTAAACCATCTACTCCGCCTAAGTCAACAAACGCACCAAAGTTTGTTATAGATTTTACTACGCCGTTGTATTTGTTGCCAACAGCTGCACTTTCCCAGAATTTCGCTTCGAGCTCGTTTTTCTGAGCCATCATAACAGCCTTAATGCTACCTACAACACGACGGCGTTTTTCATTAATATCAATTAACTTAAATTCAACTTCTTTACCAACGAGTTCGTTTAAGTCATTTAAGAAACGGTCACTAGCTAAAGATGCAGGAACGAATACCTTAACACCTTTATACATTGCGATGATACCGCCATTTACTACACTTGAAACTTTACCAGAAAGAATTGTTCCTTCTTCATGCGCTTTTACAACATCATTCCAGGTCTGGATAGCATCTAACTTTCTTCTTGAAAGCATGATGTTACCATCTGCGTCATTAACACGAACAACGAATACCTCAATCTCGTCGCCGGGTTTTACAACCTGATCGGTTGTTACGCTAGGATCATCAGAGATTTCAGACGCAGGGATGATACCATCCTGCTTAACCTGTAAATCCACAATGACCTCGGTAGGTCTAACTTCAATTACAGTACCCTTAACCACATCACCTGTATTTAAAGTTTTGAGGGATTCCTCGAATAGTGTTTCAAAGCTCAGTTCTTGATTTTCCATTTTTTTAATAGCCTCCTTTATTATGACTGCCGGAGTAGAGGCTCCTGCAGTAATTCCAACTCGTTTGCCTTTTAGCACGTCCAGACTGCCCAGCTCATTAATAGACTCTAAGCAGAAGGTATCGGGACAGGCTCCTTTGCAGATGTCGTACAGCTTTTGCGTGTTGGAACTATTCCTGCCACCAAGAACGATCATCGCATCCATTTTTTGTGCCAAGCTTAATGCTTCTTCCTGTCTCTTATTTGTCGCACTACATATTGTATCAAAAAGTACTGCGTTTTTGCAAGTTTTTTTTAAAAAAAATATAATTTTTTTATAAATATTTCTGTTAAATGTCGTCTGAGATACTATACACGTCGGTTTTTCATCTTCCGGAAGTGCTATTGCCTCTTCTTCAGTGCCGATAATTACGGCATCAGACCCTGCCCAACCGTTAATGCCTTCGACCTCGGGATGATTTTTATCACCGATTATAATGATTCTCATCCCTTGTTCATAATGCTCTTTTACTATATTATGAATTTTTTTAACAAACGGACAAGTTAAATCTATATACTCAAGACCTAATTTTTCCATTTCTTCATATACCTCTGGACCCACACCATGAGTTCTTACAAAAATTTTTGCGTCCTTTTGCGCCTCCGAAAGACTGTCTATTGGTGTTATGCCCTTTTGCGCCAATTCCTCTACAACCTGCGGATTGTGAATGATAGGCCCTAAAGTATGATATTTTTCGCCGTTTTCTGCACTTTTATATACTATATCTATCGCACGGTCTACACCAAAGCAGAACCCTGCGGTTTTTGCCAGTACATATTCCATTAAAGCTCACCAGCCATTGTTAAAATTGTATTTACTAAATTTGAGCTTATTTCTTTGAGCTCGTCAGTAGAAAAACTTTCTTCGTTTGGCTTTTCAACATAAATAGGCTCGCCCACTGTAAGTGTTATTTTTGAAAAAAGCCTAAATTTCCCTCCAATTGCTACCGGAAGTATGGGTGCATGGCTTTTTTGTGCGATAAGCGCCACGCCGGGTTTTGCCGAGTGTTTCATTCCTTTTAAAACACGTCTGCCCTCAGGAAAAATCGCCACTACGTTATTATTTTTCAAAACTGAAAGTGCAGTTTTAATTGCACCGATATCGCCCTTATCTCTTGATACAGGAAAAGCTCCTACCCATTTCATAAAGCTACCCAAAATGGGAATATCAAAAAGACTGCGTTTTGCCATATAATGCAGTTTTCTCGGCATAAAAGCCGCAACTAAAGGCACATCCCAATAGCTTGTGTGGTTGATGCTTACAATAACCGGTCCTTCTTTCGGGAACAGTTCTTTGTTTACTACCTTAACTCTAAAAACTATATGCATAAATATACGCACCAGAGTTTTTGCTATATTATAAAGCATTTTTTTCCAACCTCTCGTTAATGATCTCGAGCACTTTTTTAACAGTATCTTCAAAGCATATTCCGTCTGTTTCGAGCATAATGCTATCTTCTGCCGGAACTAACGGAGCAAATGCACGTGTAGAATCGTTTTTGTCACGATAACGCATATCCTCTAAAACCTCTTCAAAGGTCACATTCTGACCCTTTTCTAAAAGCTCTTTATGTCTGCGTCGTGCACGTTCTTCTGGCGAGGCAGTAAGAAAAATTTTAACATCTGCATCAGGAAAAACATATGTGCCGATATCTCGTCCGTCCATAATTACATTGCTTTTTTCGCCAAGCTTTCTTTGAATATCAACAAGCTTTAAGCGCACTGCAGGTATTTTTGAAATATCTGATGCACCTATCGATACCTCGGGTGTGCGAATAAAATCAGTTACATTCTCTTTGTCAAGATAAATAAGCTGAGTGCCGTCTTCGCCATATTTAATATCAATATTCATATAAGAAACCATCTCTGCTGCTGCATCAGGATTTGTCGAAATATCAATTTCGCCGCAAATACAACCCAGCGCTGCCGCACGATACATTGCGCCTGTGTCTACATAGATATATCCTAACTCTTTGGCAACCGCTTTTGATACTGTGCTTTTGCCTGCACCTGAAGGTCCGTCGATTGCAACCTTAATCATTTTTCAAATTCCTCCTGACAAAAAATACGTTTTCAAACACATTTGCAGATTATTATATAATAGTTTCACATTTTTTTCAATACTTTAATACAAAATTTTAGTATTTATGTTGATTTTTCTCTTAATTAATAGTAAAATATAAGTTAGGGTTTTATTCTCTTCAAATTTAAGG
>JAFQAG010000234.1 GCA_017416985.1 Clostridia bacterium | reverse complement strand
GTTAAGCGCTATCACACATACCGTAAGTCTGAGCCTACAACGTCAATTCTTACAATAACATCCAATGTTGTATACGGTAAGGCTACCGGCAATATGCCTGACGGCAGACGTGCAGGTGAACCACTTTCACCCGGTGCTAATCCCAGTTACGGTGCTGAAAACAACGGACTTCTTGCTTCACTTAATTCAGTTGCAAAGCTTCCTATGAAAAAGGGTGTTGGTGGAACGACGCTAAACGTCATTTTAACCACAAAGATGCTTGCAACGACTGAGCTTCGTCGCAGCGTATCCAATGTCATTCGATCCTTCCTTAAAAACGGCGGTTGCATGGCACAAATCACCACCGCGAATAAGGAAGACCTCATTGATGCAAAATGTCACCCAGAGCGTCACAGCGACCTCACTGTACGTGTCGGGGGTTACAGTATCCAGTTTGTACAGATGGACGCCATTTCTCAGGATGAAATTATAAGCCGATATGTGTAATTTAAGGAGGTTATGTTATGTGGAATGAATTTGATACAAAAAAATTTGTATTTTCAGAAAGGAATGCAACTATTATATTTCCAAAGGTTAATGCAAACGGAAAAATGCTTATAAAAACAGAATATCTTGATGCCTTTCCAGGATTTGATATTGCAATGTTAGAAAAGGGGTACCATTTGATATTTATTGAACATTACAGTAGATGGGCACCGGATAAAGAAATTGATATAGTAGCTGAATTTATAAAGTACTGTGCAAAAGAATTGCAGTTAAATGAAAAATGTGTTATAGAAGGATTAAGTTGTGGAGGATTGACGGCCGCTCGTTTAGCGGAAACCTATCCGGATTTGTGTGCGGCTTTATATCTTGATGCACCCGTCCTTAATGTTTTAAGTATGGTAGGATTAGGGGAGCTAAAACAAGAAACCGTAGATTTATGCTGGAGGGAAATTGTCGCAACCTTTGGCGTCAGTAAATCAACCATAGTGAATTTCAGGCAAAGTGCAATAGACAATATGGAACCCCTTGTAAAAAATAATATTCCAATTATTATGCTATATGGCAATGCAGATAATGTGGTTATTTATGAAGAAAATGGTAAGGTTTTAGAAAACTATTATAAGAAGCATAATGGTAATATGAAAGTCATAGTAAGGTCTATGTGTGAGCATCACCCCCATGGGCTTGATGACCCAACAGTCATAGTAGATTTTGTTGAAAAATATGGTTACAGGAGATGATAATGGTATTCAAGATAGTATAACCCCTCATGAGTGTTGTCCCCCATTGACAACAGTCATGAGCGGCTCACCCATCATCCAGAACGGCAAAATCGTAGGAGCTGTAACCCATGTTTTCGTAAATGACCCTACACGTGGGTATGGGATATTTATTGAGAATATGCTAAAATACTGATAAATAACCAAAACCTGACATAAATATTTCATATATTTATGTCAGGTTTTTTATGTAATAATTATTGACTAAAATTGCTAATTTTGCTATAATATTGTACGTTGTGGCAAAAGCCAAAATACCTATTTATACCAAGAAAGGTGATTAAACTATTATGAAAAAATTAAAGCATTTATTATCGTGGCTGATTGTGTTTATGCTTATTTTCAGCATAATGCCCACATCAGTATTTGCAAGTCCGTGCTGTTATGCTCAGGTAGATAGCGTAACTGAATCAGACGGTGAAATTACCATCAGCTACTCATTTTTTACTACCAATTCTGAAGCTCGCCAAATGAGACTGTCAATATCTGAGGTCTTAGAAGGCAGCTATTTTCAGCAGGTATACACCGACACATTTACACAAACAGCAGGCGAATATACCTACACCTTAGACAGCATAAATCTGCTTAACGGTGTTACCTATCAAGCACGTGTAGATTTTTGTTCTTCTTGCGAGTGGGATGCCTGCGATTCGGCTCCCGGTGTTCAATTTACTGTAACTGACGGAATGCCGCATTTTTATTTAGAAGATCTGCCAAACGGAGCTTTAGACTTAGTTGGAAAAAGCCGTGCAGCAGTTACCGCAACAACATCTAATGCCGGATTTTACAGCATATCCGCAGCAGATGAATATAATAATATAAAAATAGGCAGTTATCCCCGTGATTATAGAGTCGATAACTATGAATATTACGATGCAAAACAAAAGGTTACTTTTATTATAAGCACCTATGACGAAAGCGATTTGTCAACTACCATCACTTTTGGTCCTGCAGTTTTAAATATGTTGCCAATTATAAATACAAATCCGGTTAATGGTGACAAGCTGATAAATATTTCTGACTATATCGGTCTTTGCTCATTTACAGTTCCAAAATATGGTCTGTATACTTTTGATTATTCACAGGCAGAAGAAGTTTTTGGCAATTTCAGTCTTTACGACAGTGATGGAGATTTGCAGTTTAATTCACAAAACTCTTTTTACGGAGAGCCAATCGAGCAACCTCTTTTTGCCGGCACATATTACTTAGATACAGCAAATATGGAAGGCGAATATGACCTTTCAATTACATATACAGTTCCTGATGAGATCAAGTATGGAACAAGCTATTATATCGGCAAAGATGCATCAAAATATTTTTATTTAAATGCAGCACAGCCGGCATACATCACCTTAGAAGGTTCAGGAATGAAGGCAACATTACAAAGTAGTGATAAAACTTATTATTTAAACACTTATGAACCCTCTTTCGTAATTCCTACAGGAAACTATTATGTAGAGGTTGGCAATGAAGGCTCTGCAACAGATGTTATTGATGAGGAATTTACCATCAATGCTGAGTTTATCGAAACAATGAGTCTTGATACCCCCATAACTCCATCTAAACAATATCTGCGTTACGGCAACTATTATTACTACATTGCTTTTTGTGCACCCGAAGCAGACACATACGAATTTGATTTTTCAAAATGCAATGGTTATGATTTTGTAAATGAGTATGGCAGCAGTGACCTTTCATATGTTACACGTGAAATGGAAAAAGGCGAATGGGCGCTCATATCTATGAGTAATGCAGCAGAAATAAGTGTTTCAAAATATACTGCCCCTGCCCCAGTTGCTCTTACATATGATGTAGCATCAACCTTTGAATGGGTATCCGGTAAAACATATGCATTTACATTTACTCCTGAAGAAGACGGTTTGTATAAATTTGTAAGTGAAAATTGTTTTTGTAACGAAATAAAAATCTATACAGATAGCGAAGTTATTTACGAAACCGATGATCCACGCTTTTACTCTACAACAGTTGAACTTAAAAAGAATGTTCCTGTATATATCACCATGCGTGGCACAAACTACGTATGGTCTGGCGACGGATATACAAATGATATAAAAGTAACCACACCGTACATTAAAGACAACGGCACAGTTGATATAATGGGAAACAACGAGCCTACTTATGTTTATTGCACAGCTGACACAAGCGGATATTACCAACTGTCTATGCAGAGAGTTTACGATTACAAATATAGTTCAATCCGTGCTTACATAAACGGAAGATATTACTATGTTGACAAATATAGTCCTACACAAACCATTGTCTATATTGAAGCTGGCGAGCCGTTAGAAATTAAATGTACCTACGACAGTGATTCCTCTTGTCAGATGGATATTACTCTTGTTTCGGTATTAGTTCAGGAGATTGAATTTGAAACAAACAAAAATGTATCAGGTGGCGCTTATTACACCTTTACTGCTCCTAAAGACGGAGTTTATAAAATAAGCAAAATATTACCCACAGATGATGAAACTGACGAAGATGTATCCGATGAGGAAAACAACAATGAGTCAGAAAACCCAAGCAGTGGCGGCAGTGGCAACGGTGGAGCAGGTAGCGGCACAATTGTCGGCGGTGGAACTGATGAAGGCGAAGGCGGCTCTTCAAGCGGTAACGGCGGCAACTCCTCAGGCGGCGGTGGTTCAACTATTGTAGTTCCTATGCCCGATGTTCCCGAGATTGGCACAGAAGAAGGCTCTGCAGGCATTGAGCTTTTAGCAAGCAATGCCGCAGGCGGCAGCGGTTCGGTTGATACCACTATAAGAATAGAGGTTTCATCGGCTGAGGCAGCTTATTTAGCCTTTACGCTTGGCACAGATGCGTATTTTATGGGAGAGGCAGGCACAACATATCTTATAGCTCCCGGTGAAAATATGGAGCTTGTAATTACAGATACTGAAACAACTGAGTTTAAACTAGGTACAGAATATACAACAGGCAAAGATGTAAATATATTCGAAGTTGACATCCCTGCCGATGGCTTGTATCGTGTTAAAACTCCTGAAATGTGCAACACCGATATAGTACTGAACTTTAACGGCGAATGGTATAATATATACGAATACGGACATTCACTTTTCGAGCTTAATGCAGGAAAAACTCTTATAATTACTTCTCCTTACTACGGCTATGACGAATGGTCTGCACCAAAGGCAAGATTTAAGCTGGAAAAAGCAACAACCCAAGCAAAACTTGGCACAGAATTAATTGATGTATATTACGACATAAGCTGGGGTTGCCCTGTAATTGAGTGCTCTGTAACAGCTCCATATGAAATAGAAGAGTTAGGATTCGGTATAGAATTTACAAATGATGCAGGCAGCTTTGTATCTGAAACAATCAGATATGTAGACAAATACTATACTGATAAAGTATACGAAACCATCGCTACTGATTTGTTAGAAAAAGGCAAAACATATAAGGTTAAGCCGTTTATAACCGTAGGCGAAGAATCAGAAAAAATTTATGGTACTG
>JAFQAG010000233.1 GCA_017416985.1 Clostridia bacterium | reverse complement strand
TTCATGACCTTGGCAAAAAAGCAGGTATTGCTTTAAATCCTGACGCAGAGCTTAGCCGTGTTTTGCCGTATCGTGATAAAATAGATATGCTTTTATTAATGACAGTATTTGCAGGCTTTGGCGGTCAGAAATATATACCAGAGGTAAACAGCAAAATTACCGAGGCAAGAAAAATCTTTGGTGATAGCTTTGATATAGAAGTAGATGGCGGAATTTCTGCCGAAAATATGCACGTGCCGTTAGGTGCAGGAGCAAATATTTTAGTTGCAGGCAGCGCAATTTTTGGCGCAAAAGACCCTGCGGCAGTAGTTAAGGCAATGAGGGAAAAAGAATGCGAGCTGTAATTATTGCAGGCGGAGAGTTTAAAAATCCTGATTTTTACCGCAATCTGATAAACGATAGCGACAACGTTATATGTGCTGACGGTGGCTATATGTCTGCTCAGAAAATGGGTATTGTTCCAGATGTGGTAATCGGCGATTTTGATTCGTATCCGCAAAATATGGCACAGGCGAAAACCGAAAAAATAGTGTTACCGACAGAAAAGGACAAAACCGACACGCACGAATGTGTGTGCTATGCCATAGAACACGGATTTGACGAGATTATGCTATTTGGTGCAACTGGCACAAGGCTTGACCACACAATCGCAAATATACATCTTTTAAAAATTGCGTTAGATAACAATGTAAAAATGAAAATTGTTGACGAACACAACGAGGTATATCTTACAGATAACGAATTATCGTTAAAAAAAGGTGAGGGGCAGCACGTTTCTGTTCTGCCGATTGGAAGAGCAGAGGGTATAAGCTCAACAGGGCTTTATTATCCGATGACGGATGCGGTTATGGAATTTGGAAATCCGTATGGAGTAAGCAACGAATTTAATGGCGATGAGGCAACCGTTAGTGTTAAAAACGGACTTTTGCTTGTAATACTCAGTAGAGATTAATATACGATTCAGAAAGGAAATTTAAATAATGATTGTAGAACCTAAAATAAGAGGATTTATCTGCACAACAGCACACGCAGAGGGCTGCAGAGAAAACGTAAAGAATCAGATTGAATACGTAAAGGCTAAAGGCAAAGTTGCAAGTGGTAAGAAGGTGCTCGTTATCGGCGCATCGACAGGCTATGGCTTAGCATCAAGAATAACTGCGGCATTTGCCGGCGGTGCGGCAACAATTGGTGTTATGTTTGAAAAACCGTCAAACGGCAAGAAAACCGCAAGTGCAGGCTGGTATAATACTGCTGCATTTGAAGAGTTTGCTGCAAAAGAAGGACTTTACGCAAAGTCTATTAACGGCGATGCATTTTCAAAGGATATTAAAGAGCAGGTAATTAATCTTATTAAAGAAGATTTAGGCAAGGTTGATTTAGTTGTTTATAGCTTGGCTGCTCCCAGAAGAACAATGCCTGATGGCGAAACTGTATCGAGTGTTTTAAAAACAACTGGCGAGGCATACACCAACAAAACTGTTGATGTAGCAAACCGTACGGTAATGCCTGTTACTATCGAGCCAGCAACTGAGAAGGAAATAGAAGATACCGTAAAGGTAATGGGCGGCGAGGACTGGAAAGACTGGATAAGCGCAATGAAAGAGGCAGACGTTTTAGCTGACGGTGCCGTTACAATGGCTTACAGCTATATAGGTCCTGAGCTTACGCATCCGATGTATTATAATGGCTCAATCGGTGCGGCTAAAGCGCATCTTTATAACACAGCCAAAGAGCTGACAAAAGAATTTGCCGAAATCGGTCTTTCGGCATATGTTTCAGTAAACAAAGCGCTGGTAACGCAGGCAAGCTCTGCAATTCCTATTGTTCCGCTTTACACAGCTATATTATATAAGGTAATGAAGCCGCTTGGTCTGCATGAGGGATGCATAGAACAAATGCATCGTCTGTTTAAAGATAAGCTTTATTCAGAACCTAAGGTTTTAGCTGATGATTGCTTGCTTCGTGTTGACGATTGGGAATTAAAAGACGAGGTACAGCAAAAGGTTAGCGAGGCGTGGGAAAAAATATCGACCGAAAACCTTGACGAGCTTGCTGATGTTGACGGATATTGGGATGAGTTTTATAATATGTTCGGTTTTGGCTGTGAAAATGTTGATTATGATAAAGATATTGAAATCGATATAAAGATTCCCAGCATAGTTTAATAAACAAGAGGCAGTTGCAATGCAACTGCCTCTTGTTTATTAAAAATGCCTAAATATACATACATATATTTTTGTTGAAATTTTTTTCAAAATGGGGGTTGACAACTTGCTAAGTATATGTTAATATTATAAATTGCATTATATACTCAAAATAGGTGTCTTATGCACAAAAATCGGACACAATATATTGTGGTATTGGTGATAAAACAGCGGTTTTTACGTATATTTTTTACGAAAATTGTTTGGTTTTAAATGTTTTTTTACATCGACTGACACTAACGACCGGTAAGGTCATCAAAAATTAATGGGGTGATTGAGTTTATGGTACATCCAATTCAATTGGGTAAGAATGTAAGAATGAGCTATGCCAGAATTGACGAGGTTCTGGATATGCCGAACCTTATTGAGGTACAGAAAAACTCGTATAACTGGTTTTTAGAAGAAGGACTCAAGGAAGTTTTCCGCGATATTTCTCCTATTACAGACTATACGGGCAATCTTGTTTTAGAGTTTATTGATTACAGACTCGAGGATAAGGTTAAGTATTCGGTAGAGGAATGTAAAGAACGGGATACTAACTATGCGTCACCTCTTAAGGCACGTGTTCGCCTTATTAATAAGGAAACCGGAGAGGTTAAAGAGCAGGAAATCTTTATGGGTGATTTTCCGCTTATGACAGAACAGGGAACATTTATCATCAACGGTGCAGAACGTGTAATCGTCAGCCAGTTGGTGCGTTCACCGGGTGTTTACTATGCAATGACACACGACAAAACCGGTAAAGAACTGTTTTCTTCAACTGTTATTCCGTATCGTGGTGCGTGGCTTGAATACGAAAACGATATAAACGATGTTATATCTGTACGTATCGACCGTACAAGAAAGCTGCCTGCTACAATCTTGGTTCGTGCTCTTGGTTTAGAACGTGACGACGAAATTATCGAAATGTTTGGCGAAACCGAGCCACTTTTAATAACACTTGAAAAGAGCAGCATGATTCAATCGCAGGATGATGCGTTAATCGAAATTTACAAGAAATTGCGTCCGGGCGAACCGCCTACGGTTGAAAGTGCAAAATCACTTTTAATGGGTCTTTTATTCGACCCCAAACGTTACGATTTAGCTAAGGTTGGTCGTTTTAAATATAACCAGAAGCTTGCAATCGGCGCACGTATAGCTGGCTTTGTAACAAAAAATGCAATTGCTGACCCACGTACCGGTGAAGTAATTGCCGAGGCAGGTACTTATTTAACACGTGAGCTTGCAGAACAGGTTGAAAAAGCCGGTGTTCGCGAGGTTGTTGTTGATGCAAACGGCAAAGATATAAAGGTGTTCTCAAATGGCATGGTTGACCTTTGCGAGTTTGTTGATTTTGATATTTCTGATTTAGAAATCAATGAAAAGGTTAAGCTTGACGTTTTAATGGAAATTTTAGATTCTACCGATGATGAGGCAGAAATTAAAGACCAGATTAAACGCCGCATAGACGAGCTTATTCCTAAACATATAGTAACAGAAGATATTTTTGCTTCTATCAACTATCAGATTGGTCTTATGTATGGCGTGGGCAAAACCGACGACATCGACCATCTGGGTAACCGCCGTCTGCGTTGCGTAGGCGAGCTGTTGCAGAACCAGTTCCGTATCGGTCTTTCACGTATGGAGCGTGTGGTTCGTGAACGTATGACGATTCAGGATTTAGATATAGTAACACCGCAGGCGCTTATAAATATCCGTCCGGTTGTTGCAACAATTAAAGAGTTTTTCGGCTCATCACAGCTTTCACAGTTTATGGATCAGTTAAATCCGCTTTCTGAGCTGACTCATAAAAGAAGACTTTCAGCGTTAGGTCCTGGTGGTTTGTCCCGTGACCGTGCAGGCTTCGAAGTTCGAGACGTTCACCACTCTCACTATTCGAGAATGTGTCCTATCGAATCTCCTGAAGGACCGAACATCGGTCTTATATCTTCGCTTGCTACTTATGCACGTATCAGCGAGCACGGATTTATTGAAGCTCCGTACCGTCGTGTAGACAAAGCAACAGGTGTTGTTACCGATGATATCGAATATATGACAGCTGACCGTGAGGATGAGTTCATTGTTGCTCAGGCAAACGAGCCTCTTGATGATGAAGGACGTTTCATAAATAAAAAGGTTACTGTTCGTTATAAAGACGAATTTTTAGTAGTTGATCCATCTAAGGTTGACTATATGGACGTTTCGCCTAAGCAGGTTGTTTCAGTTGCAACTGCAATGATTCCGTTCTTGGAAAACGATGACGCTAACCGTGCGCTGATGGGTTCTAACATGCAGCGTCAGGCAGTGCCGCTTCTAAAACCTCAGTCACCGATTATCGGTACCGGCATGGAGTATAAGGCAGCAAAAGACTCAGGTGTTGTTGTTTTAGCAAAAGAAGACGGTGTTATCAGCAAGGTTAGTGCTGATGAAATCGTTATAAAAGCTGACGATGGCACAGTTAATAAATATAATCTTATTAAGTTCACCCGTTCAAATCAGGGCAGTTGCATAAATCAGCGTCCGATAGTTTCTGAGGGCGAAAGAGTTAAAAAAGGCGATATCATTGCTGATGGTCCTTCGACCGATATGGGTGAAATCGCACTTGGACGTAACATCTTAATAGGATTTATGACCTGGGAAGGTTATAACTACGAGGATGCTATGCTCATCAGCGAAAAGCTTGTTCGTGATGATGTGCTTACCTCGATTCATATCGAAGAATATGAGTGTGAAGCTCGAGATACTAAACTCGGAGCAGAAGAAATCACACGTGATATTCCGAATGTTGGCGAAGATGCATTAAAAGACCTCGACGAGCGTGGAATTATCCGCATTGGTGCAGAGGTTCGCTCAGGTGATATCTTAGTAGGTAAGGTTACACCTAAGGGCGAAACAGAGCTTACTGCCGAAGAACGTCTGCTTCGTGCAATCTTTGGTGAAAAAGCTCGTGAAGTGCGTGATACCTCGTTAAGAGTTCCGCACGGTGAATACGGTATCATCGTTGACGTTATCGTATTTGACAGAGAAAAGGGCGACGAGTTACCACCGGGAGTTAACCGTCTGGTTCGTTGCTACATCGCACAGAAAAGAAAAATTTCTGTCGGTGACAAAATGGCAGGTCGCCATGGTAACAAGGGTGTTATTTCAAGAATTCTTCCTGAAGAGGATATGCCATTCCTTCCAGATGGTACACCGCTTGAAATCGTATTGAATCCGCTGGGCGTTCCTTCACGTATGAATATCGGTCAGGTGCTCGAAGTTCACTTAGGCCGTGCAGCACGTGAGCTTGGCTGGAAGATTGCGACTCCTGTATTTGACGGTGCAAACGAAGAAAATATTATGGATGCATTAGAGCAGGCAGGACTTGACCGTGATGGTAAAACCATTCTTTACGACGGTCGTACGGGCGAGCCGTTCGATAACCGAGTAACTGTTGGTATAATGTATATCTTAAAACTGGCGCACTTGGTTGACGATAAAATCCATGCACGTTCTACCGGTCCTTACTCACTGGTTACTCAGCAGCCTTTGGGCGGTAAAGCTCAGTTCGGTGGACAGAGATTTGGTGAGATGGAAGTTTGGGCGCTCGAAGCATACGGCGCAGCATACACCTTGCAGGAAATTTTAACAGTAAAATCCGACGATATTGTTGGACGTGTTAAAACATATGAATCAATCGTTAAGGGTGAAAGTGTTCCGAAGCCGGGTATTCCGGAATCGTTCAAGGTTCTTATTAAAGAACTTCAGAGCTTGGGTCTGGATATGCGTGTGCTTGACGAAAACATGGAAGAGGTTACACTTCGTGATTCTTCTGAAGAAGAGGATGCAAACCTGTCCATGACAATCCGCGACGATGTTGCATTTATTGATATCGGTCTTGATGACGACGATGTTGAAGAAGATGTCGAGGACGATAACGATTTAGACCTCGATGATGAAGACATGAACTTAGATGACGCCGAGGATGATTCTGATTTACTTGATGAAGATGAAGACTCGGATGAATTTGATGAAGATTTGGGCGATGAAGAGGACTTTATTGATGATTTAGATCTGCTTTAATTTCGGGTGAGGGCCCATCAAATTCAGAATGGAGATGAAACGATTGTCAGAAAATACTTTTGAAGCTATAAAAATCGGACTGGCATCACCAGAAATGATCAGAGAATGGTCTCGTGGTGAGGTTAAAAAACCAGAAACTATTAACTACAGAACCTTAAAGCCGGAGCGTGAAGGACTGTTTTGCGAAAGAATTTTCGGACCTACTAAGGACTGGGAATGTCATTGCGGAAAGTATAAACGCATTCGTCATAAGGGTATTGTCTGTGACCGATGCGGCGTAGAGGTAACACGTGCACGTGTTCGTCGTGAACGTATGGGTCACATCGAGTTGGCGGCTCCTGTATCACACATCTGGTACTTTAAAGGAATCCCGTCACGTATGGGTTTGTTGCTTGAAATGACCCCACGTACACTCGAAAAAGTTTTGTACTTTGCATCCTATGTCGTAATTGACCCGGGTGAACGTACCGAGCTTGAGAAAAAACAGATTCTTTCTGAGAAGGAATACCGTGAGTTTATTGAAAAATACGGCAACCGCTTCCGTGCAGGAATGGGTGCAGAAGCTATTAAAGAGCTTTTGGCTGAAATTGACTTAGAAGAGCTGTCAAAAGAGCTTAAATTAGAGCTTGAAACAGCATCCGGTCAGAAAAAGGTTCGACTTATTAAAAGACTTGAGGTTGTTGAATCCTTCCGTTTGTCAGGAAATAAGCCTGAATGGATGATATTAGACGTTGTTCCGGTAATTCCGCCGGATTTACGTCCGATGGTACAGCTTGATGGCGGACGTTTTGCAACGTCTGACTTAAACGACTTGTACCGTCGTGTTATTAACAGAAATAACCGCTTAAAAAGACTTTTAGACCTCGGTGCGCCTGAAATTATTGTGCGTAACGAAAAACGTATGCTGCAAGAGGCTGTCGATGCGTTAATTGATAACGGTCGTCGTGGCAGACCTGTAACAGGCCCAGGTAACCGTCCGCTTAAATCCTTGTCTGATATGTTAAAGGGTAAGCAGGGTCGATTCCGTCAGAACCTGCTCGGTAAACGTGTTGACTATTCAGGTCGTTCGGTTATCGTTATCGGACCAGACCTCAAGCTCAATCAATGCGGTTTGCCAAAGAAAATGGCACTCACACTTTTTGAACCATTTATTATTCGTCGCTTGAAGGAACTCGGTTTTGTCCACACAGTTCGCAGTGCTCGCAAGATGATTGAAAAGAAGTCTCCAGAAGTTTGGGATATTTTGGAAGAAGTAACGGAAGGTCACCCAGTGATGCTCAACC
>JAFQAG010000232.1 GCA_017416985.1 Clostridia bacterium | reverse complement strand
TTGGGTGTTTAGTTTTATATAGAATAACCGCCATCAACAGCCAATACCTGACCTGTAATATAGTCTGCTGATTCACTGCACAAAAAGAATGCGGTGTCGGCAATATCTTTTGCGTTACCAATACGGGATATGGGCAATTCTTCCACAAAGTCTTTTTTATCTTGTTCTGTAAGGTTATTATTCATATCTGTATCAATTATTCCCGGTGCAATGCAGTTAACATTAACGCCACTTGGACCAACCTCTTTGGCTAATGCCTTTGAAAAACCTATAACACCGGATTTTGATGCTGAATAGGCAACCTCACAGGAAGCACCGCATATACCCCAAATTGAAGAAATATTTATAATTTTCCCCTTTTTTTGATTTATCATATAGGGTAACACCGCTTTAGTACAATTAAATACACCTGTTAAATTTGTTGCAATTATATTGTTCCAAATTTCATCACTAGTATCGCTTAAAAGTCCTTCGTATGAAATTCCTGCATTATTTATCAGAATGTCAACTGTGCTAAATTTATTGATAATTTCGCTTATCATATTTTTGACATCAGTAGCATTTGAAACATCGGCTTTACAACACATAGCAGTACCGCCGGTGGCAATTATTTCGTTTGACAACGATAGGGCAGGGGCTTCCGATTTATTATAATTTATAACAACAATATATTCACCAGTCGCAAAGCGTTTCGCAATGGCAGAACCAATACCTTTTGATGCACCAGTAATAAGAACAACTTTTTTCATACTTGTTTTACTCCTAAAAATATTTTTTTTATTATATCATAAAAAAATTATAAAGTAAATTCAATTTTAAATCACTACTAATATGTTTACATAAGCCTTGTAAATCAAGATATAGTATAGTTTACATAAATAGTTGACATAAAACTTATAACAGCAAAAAAATATGGTTGACATAATTATAAATTTGTGTATAATTAGATTACAAAGCAATTTTCGGTAATTATATACGGTCGTTTCGGCGGGCGTTTTTATTATGCCAAAATTAAATAAGGTTACATAATATCATATTTTACAATAATATGTGTTAGCTTTTTTTATGTATACTAAATATTGTATTGTCATATCTTGTCCTCAAATTCCATATATATTATGGAACGGAGGATGTTGTATGAAAAGAACGGCTATTGTAAATTTAACTAAACTGAAGTGGATTAATACACTGTCAAAAAACAAATTGTTAATAAGTATGGCACTGGTTTATGTCTTTGGTATTTTTTTAGGAGCTATGTTTTTGAAAAACAGTAACGCTGTATTCAATGTTGCAAACCTAAATTTTGAGGATTATTTAGATATACGGTTAAACAAAGGCTTTTTTGATATTATGTTAAATTCATTTATTTCTGCCTTACCGGTAGCACTTGTCATTTTTTTGTGCGGTACCTCATTAATAGGTATAGCATTGACGTTTTTTTCACTTGCGTATTGTGGCATAACTTATGGTATTACCGCTGCATTTCTTTATAGCAATTACGCCTTAATAGGCATTGCATACAATTCCCTTATTTTAATACCTTGCACAATATTAACCGCATTGGGATTTTTATTCTCAGGAAAAGAAGCTTTTATATTTTCTTTAAGGCTTGCTAAGCTTACAATGCCAAAAGGACAAACAGCAAATGTTTATACTGATTTTAAAAATTATTGTATTAAGTTTGTACTTATAGTTTTTATTTTTATTGGTTCAGCAATTTTGGATGCAGTTTTAACTAAATCATTTATCGGATATTTTAAATTTTAGCATTAAGGAGGAGCGAATATGGTTGATTTTATTGCCGATTTTGAAAACTATTTAATAAACGAAAAAAAATCATCAAAAAATACAATAGAATCATATATGCGTGATATTAATAAATTCATATCATACTGCAAAATTAAACATATTTCTAACCTTAAAAATGTAACTTCATATACTATTTCAAAATATGAGGAGTACGAAATATTTAACGGACACAGTAATGCTAGTATTTCACGTGCAACAGCTTCTTTGAAGTGCTATTTCAAATTTTTAGTTAGGGAAAAATACATTGACCAAACCCCAATGGTGAACCTTAAAAAGTATCACGTTGAGAAAAAACTACCCGAAGTTTTAACCGACAAAGAGGTTCTTTTACTCCTTAATCAGCCGGATACTAATGAATACAAAGGCTGCCGTGACAAAGCAATGCTTGAACTACTATATGCAACCGGTATTAAAGTATCGGAGTTAATTGAGCTTAAATTGAGTGATTTTAATCAACAAATAGGTATACTACATATTAACAATTCAAAAAAAGGGGAGAGGATACTTCCAATTTATCCTCAGGCTGTATCGGCTCTTAAAACTTATCTGAAAAATGTACGTGATATAGTTGTTACCGACCCTAACGAAGATCGCTTGTTTACAAATATGAACGGACAAGCTATGACACGACAGGGTTTTTGGAAAATAATAAAACAGTATGCCGCATCTGCTAAAATTAAAAAGGATATCACTCCTCACACAATAAGACATTCTTTCGCAGCACACTTGTTGGAAAACGGCGCACAACTTAGTGATATTAAAGAATTACTCGGTCATGATGATATATCATCTACACAGGTTTATGCACAGCTGATTAAAAATAAATACGCATTAGCCTATAGAAAATTCCATCCATTAGCAAAATAAAAGACTTAAAGTTTTAATTTAACTTTAAGTCTTTTATTTATTCTTTATCTTTTTGTCGGCTCTTTTTTACGTTTGCTAAGGGATTAGAATTAATTGCATTTTCGATTTGTGAATCAGCAATATGGGTATAAATCTGTGTTGTTGCTAATGAAGAATGGCCTAAAATATTCTGCAAAACTCTGACATCAACTTTTCCTTTTTGATACATTAAAGTAGCTGCAGTATGTCTTAATTTGTGCGTAGAATATCCCATACCCGATAATCCGGCTTTTTCAAGATTAGTCTTAACTATATGTTGTACGGTTTTAGCACTGATTCGACGATGATTTCGGCTAATAAAAAGTGCGTTGCGGTCGTCATAAACTATGTTTTCCTTGGGGCGAACCGCCAAATAATCACGTACTGCTTCTTTACAAGCATCGTTTAAATAAACAAGACGTTCTTTATTTCCTTTACCGGTAACAACTAATTTGCCGTCAGAATCAATATCATTTATGTTAATCCCAACAAGCTCTGATAAACGCAAACCGCAATTTAAAAACAGCACCAAAATACAGTAATCTCTTACTGAATTATCACCATTTACTGAATTTAGTAATTTTAATGAATTTTCCAACGTTAAGTGTACAGGTAGAGATTTTTTTGTTTTTGGAGATTCTAGTAACTCGGCAGGGTTTGCATCTAATAAATGTTCTTTAATAGTTAAATATCTGAAGAAAATACGCAGGGTTGAAACCTTGCGTGCGCGAGTTTTTGTATTATTGTCACGTTCATTTTTGCAGTATGCTAAAAAGGCGTACAGGTCATTTAATGTTATAGTTTTAATTAAATCAATATCAACACCAGAAACATCAATTTCATTAAACTCGATTACAGACGATACAAGACCGCGCGATAATAGAATATATCTAAAGAAGGTCTGTAAATCAAAGAAGTATTCGTTAATTGATTTTTCAGATTTTCCTTTAACAGTTTCATTGTAAACCAAAAAGTTTCTTACAAGTGGCGGTGCCGATAAAAATAATTCGTGTTTCATAAAGGGTATTAACTCATATCAAAATATGTGAAATATCAAAATTCAGTAAAAATTCACTTCCCCGAATTATACAAAATATTCATTTTGTATAATTCTTAATTAATTTTTGATACAGTTAAATTATCCCCCCTTTATCTCAAAATTGCTAAAAAGCAAGTTGCTTTTTTAATAACTATCTTTCTTCTCTAAAATATGTTAATCCTAAATTAGCCGGCGGCTGATTTTCTTTTTTATCTCTGATACTTGTTATAATTAATACAATAATAGTAACAACATAAGGTAACATTTTAAATAATTCTTTGTTAGCAAAGCTTACACCGGTTACATAACTACTTACAATATATAATGCACCAAATACTAATGAACCAATTATTCCCCAGTTAGGACGCCATGAAGTAAAAATAACTAGTGCTATAGCTAACCAACCTATTGCATCAATACAATACTCCCAGTTACCGTGCAAATAATCCATTACGAACGATAATCCACCAAGACCTGCTATAGCACAGCCAATACATGTGGCGCCATATCTATATAATAATACGTTAATTCCCGCAGCATCAGCTGTAGCAGGATTTTCACCAACAGAGCGTAAATGTAGTCCAACTTTTGTTTTAAATAAAATATAGTAAGACGCAATTGCAATAATTAGTGCCAGGTAAACAAAAACACCGTGTGAAAGGAAGATTTCACCAAACCAGCCTAAATCATCGGCAAACGGTAAAGATGCGGTAAAATATTTACTACCCTTACTATAAACAGGACCTGTTTGCGCAATCATATAATCCGAAAGACCTACGCCAAATGTTGTAAGAGCAAGTCCTGTAACATTTTGATTAGCTCTAAGTGTAACTGTTAAAAAGCTAAAAATCAAACCCATTAATCCGCCTCCAACAAGCGTGGCGATTATTGGAATGATAATTGCAAACACGGGATTAATGTTTCTGCCCACAGCAGTAAAATAGATATACTCAGCATAACAACCACAAGATGCACCAACGCACATAACTCCCGGTATGCCAAGATTTAAATGTCCTGATTTTTCGGTAATGGTTTCCCCTGTCGAACCAAACAAAAAGGTCATGCCTAATCTAATTGCACTAACTAAAAATGCTATCATCAGTCATTCTCCTTTCCTGTATTCGATACAACAATTTTATATTGTAGGAAAAATTCACAACCGATTATAAAAAACAGTATTATTCCGGTTATTATTTCAGAAATTGAACTATCTAATCTAAACTGTGTTGAAACTTGTTGTGCACCTTTATCAAGAAATACAATTAAAAACGTTGTTAAAACCATATAAATTGGGTTGAATTTTGCAAGCCAGGACACCATAATTGCGGTAAATCCCCTACCGCCTGCTGTGGTAGTACTGATTGTATGGTTTGTACCGCCTACCAAAAGCAAACCTGCAATACCGCAAAGCGCACCCGAC
>JAFQAG010000231.1 GCA_017416985.1 Clostridia bacterium | reverse complement strand
TTTAGGTATGGTTTTAGCTGTTAAAAAGGTTAGAAAGACCTTAAAAGAACGTATGGAAGAAGCTATCGAAGCCGGCGCACCCGCAAAACTTGCTGATGCATTCAAGGCTTGGATTGCTGGCATGGATGATGCAGCTGCATCTAAAGCGGCAGCAGACGAAATTATCGCTCTGTTAAAGGATGCCGACCTTTCATCTGATGCATTAAAAGAAATCAACAACCGTAAAGACTTCCTCGTTAAACGTTCACAGTGGGCGTTTGGCGGCGACGGTTGGGCATATGATATCGGATACGGCGGTTTAGACCATGTTTTAGCATCCGGCGAAGACATCAATATCTTTGTTGTTGATACTGAAGTTTATTCAAATACCGGTGGTCAGTCTTCTAAGTCTACACCTACTGCTGCAGTTGCTAAATTTGCTGCTGCAGGTAAAAAGACTAAGAAAAAAGACCTTGGTATGATTGCTACAACCTATGGTTATGTATATGTTGCTCAGATTGCTTTAGGTGCTAATATGGCTCAGGCAATCAAAGCGATTAAAGAGGCAGAGGCTTATCCGGGTCCGTCACTTGTTATTGCTTATGCTCCATGTATTAACCATGGTATTAAAGCAGGTATGAACAACACCATCGCTGAAGAAAAGAAAGCTGTTGAGGCTGGTTACTGGCACTTGTGGAGATATGATCCACAGCTCAAAGCTGATGGCAAAAATCCGTTTATGCTGGATTCTAAAGAGCCTACCGGCAGTGTTCGTGAGTTTATGGAAGGTGAAAACCGTTACCTCTTACTCAAACGTTCATTCCCGGCTATTGCTGACCAGTTGTTTGACAAGGCTGAAAAAGACTTGCTCGAAAGATATGAGAACTATAAGAGAATGGCAAATAACTAATGTTAACTTAAAAGCCTGCGGCATGTTGCCGCAGGCTTTTTCATTTCTTTCTTACATCTCTAGGATTCATTCCAAAATATTTTTTAAAAATACGGTTAAAATTTCTTATGCTGCCAAATCCCGTTTCAAGAGCAATCTCTGTTATAGGGATATTTTGCTGCTGGAGCATTCTTTTGGCCGCATTAATTCTTAAGGAATTTAAAATTTCGGTAAAGCCGGGTTTTTCGTCAGAGTTAAGCACTCGGCTTAAGTGTGATGCAGTTACACCGATATCAAAAGCTGTCTTTTTTAATGTAAGATTTTCTTTGTAGTTTTCTGAAATGTAAACGATTGCTTTTCTGTATAAATCATATTCAAAAGATTTTTTATTCTGTAGCTCACACGAGTTTAAAAAATCTGATAAACTGCAGTATATAAGTGCTTTTTTCTTTAAATCATCTTTAAAATCATTCTCTATTATCTCTGAAATAATAGCATTTTGCGATGCGCAGAATTTGGTATAAGGAGGAACAAACACCTTGCCGCTAAGAATTTCTTTATATTCTGAAAAATAGTTGGGTGGGCAGGCAATAATAAATGCTTTTGAATCGCCTGTTGGCTTGTAGCTGTGTATTTCATACGGCATAATTATAGCCATATCTCCGCAAACTAGTTCCAAATTGTTTTCACCTATGGTAACATTTAAACATCCGTCGGTTATGTAAGCGAATTCAATATGACTGTGAACGTGCGGAGGGGCGGTATAATTTTTAATATTTTGGCAGTAAAAAAAGTCAGATATGCCTCGTTCGGGATTTATTACATATTTCATAAAATTCACCGTAACATCAATTTTTGTCTGTTATTATATATTATATGTCTTGTGTTGTCAAGTTTTAAAAGCTATAATTTAATAAGAAAAAATATGATAGGTGATAAATATGGGACTTATGTTAATACTGGTTTTAGCTTGCATTTCAACTGCGGGAACAATATTAAAAAAGAACTATGTAAATAACACCTCTGATGTTAAAGCATCGCTTAACATTTTTATGTTATTATCACACATAATTGCGGCAGGATACTTTTTTATACTCGCTAAAGGAAGTGTGCCGCTAAATGTGCCTACGGCAATTTTTTCGGCAATGTATGCCGCAACTTGTTTGTCATCTGTCTGGTTTACAATGGTAGGATATAATAAAACAAATCTTGTGTACATATCGGTTTTTTCAGGCGCGGGTTCTGTTATAATACCATTTATTTTAGAATTGTGCTTTAGCTCGCAAAGTTTTTCAATATCGCAAATTTTGTCTGTTGCACTAAGAATGTTAGCTATTTTAATTCCACTATTTTCAGGAAAAAGGGATAAAAAAGGTTTAACGATTTGCATTATCTTGTTTTTAATTTGCGGAGTTTCGGGAATACTTCCTAAAATGTATGCTGAAAATCCTATGGTACTGAGCAATAGCAGCTTTTGTTTTTGGACAAATATCTTTATTATTCCGTTTGTTGTAATACTGGTTCTGAAAAAAGATGGAATAAAACAACTTTCGTCAGATATGAAAAAAATAGGACTTATTAACTATGCTTATATCTTTTCGGGTACAGCAATTTCAAATATCAGCAGTCTGATGTTGCTTTACATATTAACGTTTGTAAGCGCTACTGTTTACTCGGTGCTAAGTTCTTCGCTCGGATTGATTTTAACAGCTTTGGTTTCAAGGTTTATATATAAAGAAAAGCTTACAAAGCAAATTTTATTAAGTGCGGCAGTGTCTGTTCTGGCAATAATTTGCGGTGCTTTTTAAGGGGGATAAAAATGAAAATTTATGCACAAAACGAAAGTATTATTTTTGAAAATAACCGTGTTAACATTAGTGTTTCGGCTTGCGATAGTAGAGTTGAAAGTATTATTGACAAGGCTAGTTTAAAGGATATTAAAGGAGAGAGCACACACTTTTTTTCGCTGATTAAAAGTGATAAAAAAACAGAGGTTTATCCTTATAAAATTTTGCTTGTAAATGATGAACTTAAAATAAGCACCGAGTTAGGAGATTTTACACTCAAAGTACAGGCAGAAAATGATTGTTTTACTTTTGAACTGGTGTCCATCTTGCCCGAGTCGGCATATAAAGCAATTATCGCTCATGCAAAATATAATTATGACTATGAAGACAAAGCTAATTGCGGTGCGGTAGGTATTGCAATGACATATTGGGCAAATCCTTGCTTTTATCCTGATGCTAAGGATAAAGAAACTAAAGCAGAAGTTACAGCCTATTTAAAAGATAAGGGAGCAAAATATGGCTTGATTATTGCTCCTATAAATGAGCATTTGGGAATTATAAAGGCACTTAGCAGTACGATAGACAAAACAAAGGGAATTGTGTCGCAAGCTGGCGGTGCGTGGAGCAAAGAATGCCCGCTATGCTATGAAAACAGCTCTATCCAGTTTGAATCATCAAAAGAATTTATTGATAAAAATCTTGACTTTTTTGAGCTTATTGGTGTTGACCAGATTGATTTTCATAAGGGCACAGGAACAATTATTCAGGGTGATTTTAAGTTTGGCCGCTATAAAAATGCTGAAGAGTTTAAAGAAAATGTATCAGATAAATTAGAAAAAAGAGGTATGCACGCAGGTTTGCATACTTATTCGGCTTATGTTGATTTTGAGTGTGAGTCTATTCTTTCAAATCCAAAGTGCCAGAAAGACCTTTCTATACTTGCCGTGTTTACGTTATCAGAAGATATAGATGAAAATTCAGACACACTAAAGACCGTAGAGTCAACCGAAAATGTCAGTTGTGATTTTAGCTTTATGGCAAAAAATACACCGTATTTGTTAATAGGAGAAGAGATAGTTAAGTTTTCTGATGCATCGGGTGGATTTAATATATCAGAACGTGGCGTAGCTGGCACAAAAGCGGCAAGTCACAAAAAGGGGGAAAAGATTTATCATATAGACGGTTATTATAGGGGCATCGCACCTGTGCCTGGCTCTGAACTGTTTTTTGATATTGCAAAAAATACTGCTAAAGCTTTTAACGAGGGCGGTTTTAAGACCATTTATTTAGATGCCTTAGAGGGTATTAAAAAGCACATTGAAGATGCAGAAGACGCATGGTTTTACTATGCGGCATTTATTCACGAAATTCTGGCAGGATGCATCGAGACTCCGCTTATCGAGGCGTCTATACTTATGCCGTGCTTCTGGGCGGCTCGTGGAAGATACGGTGCATACGATCCTCCATTCAGAGGCTATAAGCGCTGGAACGAGATGCATGTTAAAAACAACAAGGTTTTTGATGACAGATATGTAACCTCAACGTTGGGGTGGTATTCGCTCTATCTTGTTGATAAAAGATATCCCGGCAATTTGCACACTCAATATCAGCATACTGATGACATCGAGCATTTAGGCGCACTTGCGCTTGTTAACGATATAAATATGGTCTATACATTCTTATCGCAGGATGAATTTAATCAGATTCCTGCCCTTAAGCGAAATGCATTAATTTATAAAAAATATGACGACTTGCGCAAGAAGAAATATTTTTCAAAAGAGATTCTAGATAAAGTTAAAAATGGCGAATATGAGTACCATATAGACAAAACAGATGACGGAGAATTTGCGTTTTTTCAAAAGAAATTTGAAAGAAAAAATGTTTATAATTTAAACAGTAAAAGGGAAAACAGAGCAAGCTTTAATAATCCGTTTGGCAGTCAGATGCCGTTTATAAGAATAGAGGCACTTTTAACCGAAAATAAAAATGCTGATTCTGTTTTGGTTTGTCCGTTTGATAAAAATGAATCTGTCAGCAATAAATCTTTTGAAAAAATATTTGAAAAAGAACTGGACTTGTCGGGCAGACTTGCGAAAAAAATATCAGTTTGCGGTAACGGTAAAAAGGGTAGTGCTATCGCTGTAAAAATTTACGGCAAAGCTACGGGAATTTATGGTTTGGCTGAATATTTTATAGATACAGACTTTGAAGGCTGGCGTGATTTCGTTCTTATTGAATCAGACAACGGTCTGCGTCCGGACCTGCCGTTTGATTATGCAACCGATACTGCTAAAGAACCACCGTTTAGAGATGCTCTTCATCGCACAAGTGCGCACGAAGAAAATGTGTTCAGACTAGTAATAGAAACAACTGGAGATGTAAGCGACGTTAAGTTTTCTGACCTTGTGGCAACAGAATATGATTTTGCAGAGATTAAGAATCCTACTGTAAAAATAGGCGATTCGTCGGTTGCATTTAACTGCAATTTAAAAAGCTGTGATTTTATAGAGTTTGATGGAAATACAGCTAAAATGATTGATGGTTTAGGAAATGAAACCTTAATATCGTTTACGGGTGAGTTGGTTGCACCGAGCGGAGAATTTTGTGCCGAGCTTTGTGAAAATGAAAAAAGCGATAAGCTTTTAAGAGCGAGGATGACATTAGGATTTACAGGTGATATAATTAAATAATTGAAAAAACCGTGTTCTTATTTAAGAACACGGTTTTTTTATTTTAATTATTGGTATCAAGTGTTACAAATACAGATTCAAAAGGTTTAATATCAAATCTTATTTCTTTTACTATGCCGTTCTCTTTACAAACAAACATCTCTCTGTCGCATTTAACGTCTGTAAGATTATCCATATTAAAACGTATAACTGCTTCTTTTATGTCGTATGTTCTATTATCTTGCGGAACATAGTTAATAGCCATAAGCTCAGTGTGCCCCGCTTCTGCTTCGAACAGAGTAACTCCAACATTTTCTCCCTCTGCAAGCGGTGAAGAAAGATTTTTGACTACATCAGCTAAAGCCTTTTTGATAAGTTTTCCTATAATGCAGTAAGTGTTTGGTCTGTTATCTCTCTGATTTTTATTTTCACATCCCAGACTTAAAATATGTGTGTTAATAAGTGCGGTTCTTTTTGTAGAGAGAATTGCAGGCATATTGCCCTCGGCATATGCTAAAATCTCTGCACTGTCGGGTTCGTAGTTAAATGTTGCATCTGTGCCGTAAATATTTTCTGTTTCGCCGTTGTAGCTTAATGTATTTATTCTTCGTGTCTGCGCACAAGGGCGAACTCCAAATATATCCTCTAAGCCTGTTATATCTGACAAACCGATTAAATTTACTCCCTCGTTGTACAAGCGGCGCAGTTCTTTTATAACAGCGGCATCTGCATTTTTTAGTGTTGGTACAACTATTAAATCGCATTCATCAGCAGATATAGAAGAAAGTGTGTCAAACTTAGTGGAAAAGCCGTTAGGAATTCCTGCTTCACGACTGCATTCGTGAATAAATCCGCTTGCAAGCTCGCTGGCATTGCTGAAAGCATAAAGCTTAACGCCCTCATCATTTACTGCAATATCAAACAATGTATCTGATTCGTCATAGTCGGCAATAAATGCCATAGAACGCAAAGGCTTTCTGGGCTTGTTTTCTATTACATATCTCCAGTCCTTTGCAAGCTCGTCAAGCATAACAGGACCGTGATCTCTTCTGTGAAAACCGTAGGTGTTCCAGTAGTGATAGCCGTCAGATAGACGGTATGCGGTATTAAAAACATACTCAAAAGAATGTGTTGAATACTGATAAGGCTCCATACCATATACAGCCATAGGAGCGTGTGCAAATTTAACCGCACCGTCCATATTGCCGCCCTTATCCTCGCGATATTGTTCAGGGTACATCTTAATTCCAGGACAATGAAGAAGTATACTTGTAAGTGTAAATGGTCCTCGGTAGGTAGGGTAGGCACAAGCTATGGGATAATCCTCGTATGTGGTAAAGCCCGTAAAGACCTTTTCGGCAAGGCGTTCATCATTAGGAAGCCCATAATCAGGAAGCGAGCGGTATGATACCGTAGGTGTGATATATACGCTGACGGGTCCGTACATAGAACGTTTAGCCTTAGGATTCAGCTGGGCAAGCTCATGGTTTTGTGCTTCTAAAATTTTAAGTACGTGTTCGTTAACATAGTTAATCCATTCTACACGATAATTTTCCATAAGTCTTTCGTAATGGTCGTTAGAAAATGTTTCGTTTTCAAAGTCTAAATTAACAACTTTTGCCGCCTCGGGATTTTCGCTTAAAAACTCTTTTAAAAGCTCCTGATGGAATGGACTTTTAGTTGTAATAAAGGTCCAGTGGTCAGAGCGCAAAGGGAACTGCGTAATCTGACATCTTTTGCTGTAACCCTTTTTAGAATTTGTATAAAAAATGTAATCAGCATTTTTAAGTGTTTCTTCGTGCTTTTTATAATCAGCATAGTCGGGGCAGGTTCGTGGAGCAAGCCACACATACCATTTTCTTTTAAAGCCTTTAATAAGCTCCCAGGTTTTTCTGGTTTCTGCCTCTATCGGTGTGTCCGTTACGCAGGATATATAGTGAACAGCATCGCAGGAATGCTTGGGATTCCACAAATCGAAGGCATTTCGTTTAAGCCATTTTATCTCGTTTGCCATAGAAAATACGAACGGCAGACCGCTTTTAATGGCAGGAATATCATCGGTATCTTTATTAAAGACCTCGAAAACGTGTTTGATTTGTTTATAAAATTTATCGCCATAAAATACTTTAAAAACAATTTTATATACACCGGTATCTAATGGGTTAAACTTGGCAGATGCCTTAATTTTTATATAATTTTTTTCTGCCTTTTCAGTGCTTAAAACTGTTTTGCTTGTGGCAAGAGTTTCAGTTTCGTAAACGTTTTCAATTTCTGCCTTTATGGTAACAAAATTGCTGTTTAGCATCGTTTTCATTTCTAAAGTAAAGTTAATATCTTCGCTACACTCAAAATAATGATTATATTTAATGTGCTCTATAACCTCATCTTTGTTGTAACAGTTTTCAGGAATAAGGCTCATGGCAAACTTATCAAAAGGAGAGAATACTTCAAAGATATCTTGTCCGTTTAAAGCATCGCCTGAATATGTTGCCTCTCCATCGGTATTATAGCGGAATTGGTTTGCTCCCTGCTGGTTGGCATAGCCTTTGCAGATAAGATGCTCGTAGCCGAAGATAAGCTCGGCATCTGGCGTTAGCTTGCCATTTTTTATAAGCGTGGGATTTATTTTAAAGCATTTCTTTATAGGAAGAGAAACGTTTTTAAAAAATTCCTTTTGACAATCCCAAAATACATTGGGGTCAACAAAGCACAAATCGCCATTTGCGATATTGAAACATTCTTCGGTGCCATTACTGAAAACTCCAACATACGGAGTGGTCATATGGTCAAGCTCAACATTAAACTGCAGAGGACGGTCTGTCTTATTATACGCACGTGTGCTTGTGCCGCCATCCATACTAATGCTTAAAAAATAGTCATTTTCTATTTCGTCAATCTGCCATGTGATAAGGTAAGGAATATCACCGCCGTTAACAAGAGGTATTTTGGCAGTAACTGGGCTTAATATACTGCACGTTTTTAAATTATCAACAGATTTAAAGTAAATATCTTTAAAAATAAGCTCGCCGATAAAGTTTTTTCTTTCGATAGCTATTTGTCCAGGTGCACAATTACAATCGAAGTTTATATTTTTTTCGCCTATTGCACAAGAAACTTCGCTCTCGTCAATATCAATATTAAGAGGTAAAAATTTTGTTTCGTCTAAATAAAAATCATTTAAAATCTTTTCAGAAATAGTGATTGCATGATGATTTTCTTGCTTTACAAGAGCAACGTGCAGTATGCCCGAAAGCTCAAAGGTAAAGCGCAGACCCAAACCGCATCTTGTCTTTCGGTCGTACTGAAAAAAGACGGTAAAACACGGGTCATATTCTTTTAAAAAGGTAATAAGAAATTCTGTTCTAAAGCTTCCTGTTTTAAATTTTGGAGTATTTAAAACATAGCGGTTGCCGACTGATTTCATATGAAATTGCTTGTTATGAATGCCAGCGTGGAGATTTTCTACATAAGTATGCTGTTCTAACTCAAAGCTGTAAGGCTGTATATTTTCGTCGTGCCCTGTAAAATTGTCTTTTAATTCAAACATTTTATATCTCTCCAATCATAATTGGCGGTTTGGTATTTATAATGTGATTATATCTTATAAATAACCATACTTACACTTAAAATACGATTTAAAAGGTTTGATTTTCGAACATATATTAACTGCTTTTTTTGGTTTCTGACGGCATTTGCCCCATTATAGTCTTATATGTTTTCGTAAAATATGATGCATTTGAAAATCCACACTTTAAAGCTGCCTCTAAAACATTATAGTTGGTGTTTTTTAATAGTCGGTGCGCCTCTTTGCATCTTATTATATTTAACATATTGGTTGCGGTCATGCCTGTTACTTCTTTAAAGGCGTGGCAAAAATAGCATTTGGTAAAACCAATGTCACGGCATATATTATCTAAATTTATATCCTTCTCAAAATTCTTTTTCATATATGTAATTGCTGATTTTACCAACTCAGTTTTGGCATCTTTCTGGTTTAAAGCGTCGGTATTTTTAACGCTTTCATAGTTTTTCATAAGAATATTTGCGATTTTTAAAGCGTGTGAGCATACATCTGATTCATAATATGTCTCTTTAGACTTTACAATAGATGCAATTTGCGAAAAAAGCAATGTTATGTTATCGTCGCAAACTAAATTGTTTACAGCGATTTCTGTAAAGTCAAGTCCCACTTGCTTTAAAAATTCAATTTCTATAATAAGGCAATAGTATTCTAAATTACCTGATACTGAGTATAGCTGATGAATAGTATCTGTGTTTACAACTATGGTGTTTCCTGTCTCAGCAAAAATCTCTTGCGCACCGATTATTGCTCTTGCTTTGCCTTTTGTTATATGCAAAAGTTCAATGTTTTCGTGCCAGTGCGGAGAGAATCTTGATGTCTCGTTTATAGTAAAGGACTTAAATGTCATAGGAAAGGTTGGATTGTGCTTGTGCAGTTCATACATATTATCACCTCGGAATGAGTATATCACACAAAAAGTAAAAAAGCAATATAGTGTTAGTTTAAGACAATATGATTTATTTACAGCCGAATGCGAGATTGCTATAATTTAGGTAAAGTATTTTAGAAAAAAGGACGTGTTAATATGTATAATTTCCCGATAGGTGTAATGCTTCACAGCTTCAGATGCGAAACGCAAGATGCCATAGAAAAGGCAGCTAAAATAGGTGCAAAGGGCATACAGCTTCTTGCAACCTATGGCAAGCACAGCCCTGAAGAATTAGTTGGCGAAAAAAGAAAAGAGCTTATGGACATGATGAAATCAAACGGACTTTGTTTTTCAGCTCTGTGCGGAGATTTTGGTGTAGGCTTTTTTAATCCTGAAACTAATCCTGAAATGATTGAAAAATCTAAAAGAGTACTGGATTTAGCAAAAGAGTTAGAAACCAATATAGTAACAACTCATATTGGTGTTATACCAGAGGATAAAAATACTGAGCGTTATAAAATTATGCAAGAGGCTTGCTTTGAGCTTTCTCGCTATGCAGACAGCTTAGATGCACATTTTGCAATTGAAACAGGTCCTGAAATTGCTACTACTTTAAAAATGTTTTTAGATGACCTCGGCTCAAAAGGTGTTGCAGTAAACTATGATCCTGCAAACTTTGTTATGGTAACCGGTGATGACCCTGTTAAAGGCGTGTATACTTTAAAAGATTACATAGTTCATACCCACGCAAAAGATGGTGTAAGATTAAAAGACTCATCTCCTGAAGAAATTTATAAATATATAGATGAAGAAAAACACTCAGGAAGAGAGTATTTAGAACTGCCTTTAGGTCAGGGCAAGGTAGATTTTGATAACTACTTAAAAGCCTTAGAAGAGGTTGGATATCGTGGATATCTTACCATTGAACGTGAAGTTGGCGCAAATCCTGCTGATGACATAAAATTAGCAGCAGACTTTTTAAGAAATAAAATTGCAACTCTTTAAGGAGGAAAACAAGATGAAGAAACTAAAAGTAGGTATAATCGGCGCAGGAAATATTTCAAAATATCATATTGATGCATATCGTAAAAATCCTGATGTTGAGCTTTATGCTCTTTGTGACATCAACGAATCAAGGCTTAAAATGATGGGTGAAAAGTATGGTGTAACCAGACTTTTTACCGATAAAGACGAAATGCTTAAACTTGACGAGCTTGATGCAGTAAGTGTTTGCACATGGAACAGCGAGCATGCTCCGTGTTCTATTGCAGCGTTAAACGCAGGTAAGCACGTTTTATGCGAAAAGCCGATGGCAACAAATGTTGAAGATGCTATTAAGATGAAAGAGGCAGCAGAGAAAAACGGCAAGCTTTTAATGATTGGCTTTGTAAGAAGATTCGGCAATGATTGCGACATAATGCGTGACTTTAATTCTGTTGATTATTTAGGCGATATCTATTATGCTAAAGCGACCTATTTAAGAAGAAACGGAAATCCTGGCGGTTGGTTTGGCGATATGTCACGCTCAGGCGGCGGACCTATGATTGACTTAGGTGTTCACGTTATAGACTTTACCCGCTACGTTATGGGAAATCACAAGCCTGTATCGGTTTATGCGGCTACTTTTAAAAAGCTGTTTGACCGCAGTAATTTAAAGACCTCGAAAGAATATCTTTCGGCGGGCAAAAGTGAAAAAGATATATGCGATGTAGAAGACCTTGCTACTGCAATGGTAAGATACGACAATGGCTCGGTGCTCTCGATTGAGGCAAGCTTTAGTCTAAACATTAAAAATGACCAGGGAAGAATAGAGTTCTTCGGCACAAAGGGCGGAGCAAAACTCGAACCCGAGCTTGAACTTTATACCGAAATAAATGGATATATGGCAGATGTTAATCTGGCGGCAAAAACTGCTTTAGAGTTTAACGGTCTTTTTGAAAATGAAATAAATCACTTTACAGATTGTATTTTAAACGGTAAAGAATGCATAAGCCCTGCTCAAGACGGCATAGAAATTATGCAGATTTTAATGGCTATATATGAATCGGCAAAAACTGGCCATGAGGTCATACTGTAAAAATATTGCGCAATATATGTTGCTTGACTGCAAACCTTAGTTGTGCTATTATGTTTATGTATTGCAAACGTTAAAGAGGTGAAACTATGGTAATTCAAGACATAATTGACAGCCTAAATAAGTGGAGCCCTATAAACAGAGAAAATGGGAGCGACTTTATGGTATATGGTGATGCTAACCGCAATGTTTCTAAAATTGCGGTATGTATGATTGCGACACCTGATGTCTTGCGCAAGGCGGAAAAACTCGGTGCAGAATTTATTATAACCCACGAGCCGACGTTTCACGAATCGGTAAAAAGATATAAAGGCGAAGAAAATTATTTTAACGATAAGGTTTATCTGGCAAAAAAACAGCTGGTAGAAGAGCTTGATATTCCTATATATCGTTTTCACGATTATTCTCATTTTACTGACATTGATAAAATAAATGCAGGATTTATCAAAAAACTTGCTATAAGCGGCACATTTGACGGAGAAAAAACATTTGTGCTTGATAATCCTATGACTGTTGACGAGTTAGAGAGTGAAATTAAAAACAAATTAAATCTTCGTCATATCAGATTGGTAGGGCAAAGAAATAAAAAGGTTAAAAATATTTCTTTGTGTGCAGGTGCCTGGGGTGATACCAACGTATACAAGGAGTTAAACCGAGATGGCATAGACCTTGTAATTTGCGGAGAGATCACCGAATACAGCATATGTGAATATGTAAGAGATTCAGCACAGCTCGGCATAGATAAGGCACTATTTATACTTGGTCATATGGGCTCTGAAAGAGCAGGTATGGAATATGTGTGCGAATATATTAATGATGCAATGGGCGATATAAAAGCAGTATACATAGAGTGTGATGAGGTATATAATTGAGTAGTAAAAGCCTGCATAACGACATCATTGTTATGCAGGCTTTTAAAATAATTTCTGAAAAATAGTAAAAAAGTTTGACATACAAACATATTTGTCGTACAATATTATAAGGATAAAAAATAATTATATTGGATGTGAAATTATGGAACTTAAAGCAGGCAAATTAGCAGTTAAAATTTTTAAAACCAGAGCAGAAATGGGTGCTGCTGCAGGTGGAGATGCTGCGGCAAAGATTAAAGAGCTAATTGCAAAAAAAGGTGAGGTTAATATGATTTTTGCAGCTGCTCCGTCGCAGAATGAAACCTTAGAAACATTAGTTTCATCAGAAGGAATTGACTGGAGTAAAGTTAATGCATTCCATATGGATGAATACATAGGCTTGTCACCGGATGCTCCGCAGGGCTTTGGTAATTTCTTAAAGGACAGAATTTTTAGCAAGTTACCGTTTAAGAGTGTTAACTATATTTATGCTGAAAATGAAACTGCAGAAGAAACTTGCGCAAGATATACAAAACTGATAAAAGAAAACCCGATAGATATCGTATGCTTAGGAATCGGCGAAAATGGTCATATTGCATTTAACGACCCTTGGGTAGCTGATTTTAATGACAGCGAGGTTATTAAAAAGGTTGAGCTTGACGAGGTATGCCGTCAGCAACAGGTTAATGACGGATGCTTTGCAAAACTTGATGATGTACCAAAGTTTGCGCTGACCTTAACTGTTCCTACATTATATAATGCAGATTATTTATTCTGCACAGTTCCTGCACCGACTAAGGCAGATGCAGTTTATAAAACTGTAAACAATGATATAAACGAAGATTTACCTGCAACTATTATGAGAAATCATGACAACGCAGTTATGTATTGCGATTCAGACAGTGGTGCAAAACTGTTATAAAATATTGAAAATTAAGAGCCGTGACAAAACTAAATTTGTCACGGCTCTTTTAAAGTTAGCATGCTTGGTGTTCGAGTCCTTTCCAAAAAAATAAGAGCCAACCCTAATGGGTTAACTCTTATTTTGGCAGGGGTAGAGCGATGCCTGTCATATACACAATATTATTTTTAATTTCAAAAAGTTCTCTTGCAAATTTAACTGAACGATCAAAGTCATTCAAACTAATAAAAGTGTTTTATATCAATTCTTCCAACAGTTTTTTAGCTTTTTTAATATCTGCGATTTGTTGCTCGCCAGAAATTTCACGTTCTATTGTTAATGTTCCGTCATAGCCTACTTCTTTTAACTTTTTGATAAATGCCGGAAAGTTTACTTTTCCTTCGCCGAGCGGAGTTTCTTTGCCTAAATGCTTTCCATCAGTAGGATAACATCCGTCTTTTGCATGCACATCACGAACAAATTTGCCGAACACATCTAAAGCATCAATAGGATTTGCCTTGCCGTACAAAATCAGATTTGCCGGGTCAAGATTAATGCCAAGGTTTTCAGTTCCAACATCCTCAATGGCTCTGTGCAGAGTAACAGGTGTTTCCTGTCCTGTTTCAAACAGGAAAAACTGACCGTTCTTTTTACAATGCGCTGCAACCTGACGAATTGCACAAACAATTGAATTATATTGCTCTGTGCCGGGGACTTCCGGTAAGAATCCAACGTGTGTAGCCATATTTTTAACGCCGAGCATTTTTGCAAAGTCAGAGCCAAGCATAAGCTCCTGCATTCTTATATAGCGATATTCAGACGGAACAAGTCCTAATGTAAACGGACCTTCGTAAAAGTCCCAGATCTGAGGTCCTGACCAACCGCACCAAAAGGTTGATATTTTTACATTGTTTTTTTCGCAGGCGGATAAAATTTTTTCAGCCATTTCGGCAGTATGCAATTCTTTTTTCCATGCGCTAAGTTGACAGTAAGAAAAACCAAGCTCCGATGCCTGCTCAATTTTTTTCTCAACTTGTTCATCTAAATTTATTAATACACCTAATTCCATATT
>JAFQAG010000230.1 GCA_017416985.1 Clostridia bacterium | reverse complement strand
TTCCAGTTCCCTTTTTCCAATTTTCGGCTTTAAATCTTAACGAAATACTAAAATTCCCGGTATACGCCTCCGAAAGTAAAAAACCTGAATAACCCGAACTGGAAGGTGCGGCAATCGTAACACTTGATTTTAAAACCTTGTTGCCTGATTCACCATCTTCATAAGCAACAACCTCGCCTGTCTGCGCTGAATGTCCAATGGTAGCAATCGGTGTGCTGCCAATTTCGTAGTTTTCCATATCTGCCACAAGCATATCAGTTTCGCCTTCGACATTAACACGATAGGTAACCGTTCCGCTTGCAGTTGTGCCTATGTACAGCTTGTAACCAACCTTACTTGTATCAACAGCACCAGTAACAGCTGCACCAGCTTTATCAGTCCATGCTGTAACAGCTGTTCCGTCAAGTTCTGCCGGCAATGTAAAAGTTTCTCCAACCTTTACAGTTTTTGTTGCAGTAGCATCTGCTGCCGAGGCAGAAAATACACCCATTGTTGACACTACCAAAAGTGCGCAAACAATCAAACTTAATAACTTTTTCATAGTTAAACTCCTTTTAAAATCTTACACTTAAAAGATTATTTTGCTAACGCAAGCTCACCGCACATCAAAAGGAATGCGCCCATGCCGTGTAAGTCATTTGTGCTGGTCGGTCTTGCTATATAGCCTGCATAATCATTTATGCCTGTACCGATACATACACCTGATAATAACAAATCGCCATCTTTTACTTCGACAAAATTATCTATTATAGCATCTAAGCTTTCAGAAATCAGTTCGAGTACGCTTTCGTCAAAAAGCCCCATTCTTACAGCTTTTGCAGCAGCATATGTAAATAAGCACGAGCAAGATGCCTCTACCCAGTTATCAGGTCTATCGCCCTTATCAACTACCTGATACCACAGTTTTTTCTCTTTATCACGGAATCCTAACACTGCACCCAAAACTTCTTTTTCAATTTCAGCCAGTTTTTTATAATCGTCGCTATCTTTGTCAAGATATTCCATAATATCTAAAACTGAAACGACATACCAGCCCATTGCTCTGCCCCATACTTCTGGTGTAAGACCTGTTTCTTTATCACACAAAGTGATTTCCCTAGATGCATCCCATACATGACGCAAAAGCTTTGTTTTGGGGTCTTGCATATGCTCATACATAAGAAGCGCCTGCTGTACCGGTTGCTTTTTAAAATACTCGTCATTATATTTTGTAGCATAAAGCATCTGTAATTCACTTACCATATAAAGACTGTCGAGCCACATCTGATGCGGCTTTGACTCCATATGCCAATATCCGCCGTATTCGTTTCTGAGCCAGTTTCTGATTTCGTTTACGAGCTGATGAATTGCCCACTCATATCTTTCCTCACCTGTTTTTTCAAACAGAGGGAACAACAAAATTCCTGCCATATGGTCATCTAAAGTACCCTTGCAATAACGGGTTATTACCGCTGTCTCAGGGATGATACTGTCTACCCATCCTTTAGCATAATTAAAATATTTTTCATCACCGCAAACAGAATAAACATCCATCATACCAGCAAGAAAAACACCTGCATGATAGTGAAAACCGCCTTTTGGTGGTAAATCTTCTGCCTTAAATTTGCGCATCATTGTATCGCAGGCAAGCTTGCCGTATTCTAAAGCCTTTTTATTCATAATTTTTCTCCTTTAATGCATTATTTTATTCTTGCAATTTCGGCACACATTAATAAAAGCGCGCCCATACCATGTAGGTCATTTGTGCTGGTCGGTCTTGCTATATAGCCAGCATAATCTAAAACTCCTGTGCCGATACATACACCCGACAAGAACAAATCTCCGTCTTTTACTTCAACGAATGTATTAATTACTGCATCAAAGCTTTCTAAAATTTCATTAAGAATAGAATCGTCTATAACACCCATTCTTATTGCTTTTGCCGCTGCATAAATGAACAGGCAGGAACAAGATGCCTCGAGCCAGTTATCAGATCTATCGCCCTTGTCAAGCACCTGATACCACAATCCGCTTTTTTTGTCACGAACATTCCATACTGCGCCTAAAACTTCTTTTTCAATTTCTGCAAAGCGTTTATAGTCATCACTGTCTGGGTCCATATATTCCATCATATCTAAAAGCGCAACAACATACCAGCCCATTGCTCTGCCCCAGAACTCAGGTGCAAGACCTGTCTCTTTGTCTGCCCACTCGGCTGTACGAGAATAGTCCCAAGCATGATATAAAAGCTTTGTATCTTTATCCTGAATATTTTCATACATTAAATATGCCTGATGAATCGCCTGCTTGCTTACTCTTTCATCATTATATTTTTTAGCATACATCATCTGCATAGGGCCAACCATATAAAGACCGTCAAGCCACATCTGATCTGTTCTTATTTCTTTATGCCAGTAGCCGCCGATATCACTTCTTATCCAGTTTCTAACCTCGTTAGTAAGCTGACGGATTGCCCATTCATACTTTTCCTCTCCGGTTCTTTCTAAAAGAGGATATAAAAGAATAGTTGCCATATGGTCATCTAAAGTAGAATGTACATATTCATGAATTACTCCAACATCTGTAATTATGCTGTCAACCCATGCTTTTGTGTACTCAAAGTATTTTTCGTCACTGCAAACTGAATAAATATTCAGCATACCTGACAGAAAAACGCCGGCATGATAATGAAAATCTCCCTTTGGTGGTAAATCGGGAGCATCGAATTTACGCATCATTGTATCACAAGCAAGCTTGCCGTATTCTAAAGCCTTGTTGTTCATAACTTTTCTCCTTTTAATTGTCTATTGTATTAATGCCTCCCTCGCAACGAGGGAGGCATTAGTCTGCATAAATTATTTAATTAAAATCCAGGATATGCTTTCGGTTCAGCATCTACGTCAATGAACTGTGTAAGCTCAATTGTCGGATACTTCTCTGCGATAGCATCTGTTAACATATCTGCATAAACGTTTGCACCATAAATTGTAAAGTGTGTATAGTCGTTTTGCACATTCGAATTTGCAAGATATTTTGCATCAACATCTGTATTATAACGTGAACCTGCCCAAATCGGATTTGTCTGATAGTAAGAAATGTTATCAGAATATACACCAGCTTCTGATGAAATATCCTGCATATACAGCCTTCTGGTTGCATCTTCGCCCTCATCTTCAGCTAACTTCTGCAAATATGCACTTGACAAAGCAGACATATCAATAAACGGAACATCATTTTCTGCACAAACTGTCTCTAACTGTGTCATATGATTGTGTGGCTCGTTACCTTTGTTGTCAAACAAATAATATGCCTTACCTGCAATACCTTCGGTACGTCTTGCGATACCTGTAAGCAAGATAATGTTTGCACCTTTTGCGCGAACATCATCTATATATTTCTGTAAATTCTTAGTATAAACGCAGTTTTCGCCAAATGCTTCACCCGTTGGTGCACATTTAACCTGATCGTTGTGAGCAAAGTGAACAATAGCATAGTCACCTGGTTTAATTTTGGTCATAATGCTATCCCAATAACCGTTATCGATAAACATCTGAGTTGTATGACCACTTTTTGCTTTATTATTAACTTCTACACCGTCAACAAAGTAGTTTTCTAAAGCCTGACCTACACCATATTTTGGGAAATAGTAATCGTCATATGTCTCGAAAGTACTTGCGCCCGCAATGTGAACTGTAGGAGCAGTAGGAGCCTTGTAAGCAACCTCCGTTACCACGTCAACCGGATCTAATTCATCCATGCTGTTAAAGATAAATACCTTTAATTTACCATTTACAACATCTTCGCTTACAGTCGGCAGTTTAAGACCAACATCAACAGTTTTTGTTTCATCTTTTGCGATTGTCGGGATATCTATCGCTTTAACAACCTTCAAACTACCTGCTGCGTTGTACCATGCAAACAGAGCTTTACCGCCTGCAATACCACTCTTATTGGTAAATGCAGCAGATGCTATTGTTGCACCAACAGATGCACCTGTTGCAAACTCTGCACCATTAGTATAAGCAATTGTATCTACATCATAGTTACAAACTTTAACTGTTGCAGGGATTTCTTCATCAAAGCCTTCAACTGTTGCTGTTGTAGAATAAACACCTAATTTTGAGCTATCAACATTTACAGTAGCTTTTGGCTTCCAAACACCGCCGTTTGAAAGTGTTAAAGCAACCTCAGTTTCCTGCGGAGCAGCAGCGCCCTGACCAACTAATACGTCAAGGCTTTCAGGTAATTCGCCTGTAAAGCAGTTAAACTGATAAACCTTTAAGTTGTCGATATAAACATCTGCATCAGGAGCGTCACGGAATGCCATGGTAATTTTACCAAGGTTACCCTCTGCTGTATCCTTTAAGAATGCTACATCAGCCTGAACAAGAATATCATTTACATAAACATCATATGTCTTTTTGTCGCTGTTTCCGTCAATTCTTAAAGTAAACCAATCACTTGAGTTTTTGGTATCAGCAGAATCTGCTGTTGCACCGTCGTTTCTTGTCCAATTAACGTTATATCCGCAATCTTTTGTTGTTCTTGCGATATAAACCTGATTTACAACAGCACCACCGTCTGCGTTACCACGAATAGCAAGAATTTTTTCGTTGCCATTAGGAACGATTCTCGGTCCGATACCGTTTGTAATCTGTGAGCCGTTTAAGTCATAAAGTCTGATCCACGGCTTAACACCGGCAATGCCGCTTGCATTTTCAACCTTTAAGTCAACACTTACTCTGAAGTTACCCTCAAATGAATCGATAACATTCCATGTTAAGTTACCATTAATTGATTTTGTAGTATCTGATGTATAATGTAACACCTTGCTGCCATCTTTTGTAGCAGTCACCGCTGAGCCGTTGTCAGCCGATGTTAAAGGATTCATAGTAGTAGTTAATTTAAATCCGTCTTTAACAATACCCGGAGTAATACCTACGCCATAGGTATCGTCAGCAGGTTTTGTTTCGTGTGTTTCCATTTCATCGCTGTGTCTTAAATCGAAACGACCAGCGTTAATTGTGTAGTTAATAATTCCTGTCGGGCCAGAAACTGTCTTTTTAATACGACCCATAGCTGTCGGGGTTACAGTTGAACCGTCAGCTAAGGTTACAGTTTTACCAACCTCTACGTTAATTGTTTCGTCAGATACAGCTGCAACAGTATAGTTAACAGTTACAGTTCCGTCAAAGCCTTCTAATGTACCGGTAGTTGTACCGCCGGTTGCGCTTTCAGGAACGAAAGTAGCTTTAGCATATTTAACACTGCCATCGCTCATAGTAAGCGGATAGTTAGCAGCAAATGCAGCTGTTCCAACAGCAGTTTCAGGAACGTTTACAGTGATTTCTGTAGGAATATCGCCGTTATAGTGAACGAGTTTTGAAATTTCAATATCGTCAAAATAGGTTTCAGCAAATGCACAATCTCTGTCTGCTAAAACAATTTTTCCTACTGTGTTGTCGTTTGCCAACGAATAAGGGGCAGGAACCTGGCCTGCCATAAGCTCGCCGTTTGAGTACATATCCATTGTATCGTTACCCATTACCCAGTCAACAGTGTACCAATCGGTGCTCATAATGTTGTTTTCGTCAATATTAAACTCAACGTTTTTAAGAGCATAGGTTATATTACCCGGATTTTTCTCTGCATTAGTACTCGGCGCAGTAAAATTGGGGTTCGGAAGCCAACCTGCAGGAACCTCTTCACCGGTTTCTTCATCGGTATGAGCCGCTACATAATATGTTCTGTTTAAGTTAATATTTGGCTCTGCGCCATCAAGTCTTAAAGCAGCAGCGATAAAGCTTTTGTTGCCGTTCTTATTAAGGTCGTAAGCCGCTTCTTTCATTCTCATAGAAATTTTTAAGCCGCCAACAGCCGCTTCTTTTAAAGTCCATACAATAGTCCAGCCGGTGTTACCTGTGCCACCGATAGAAAGAACTTTGTTTCCATCTGCCTCTGTGACAATGCGGTTTGCACCTTTTTTGTTATCAGCAGCATAGCCACCTTCAATATAATTAGGCATGCTGAATGTACCGCCGTTAAGAGTACCTAAAACCTGTGTGCCGTCTGCTAAAGTTTCGTGACCTTCTAAGTCGTCAACTAAAACTTCAACATATTCACCGGTATTTACACGATATGTAAGAGTTGCGTTCTCTGCAGTTGTGCCTGTATAAAGCTTAGAACCAACAACCGATGTATCAACAGCGGTAACTTCTTCACCGCTGGCATTTTTCCAAGTTACAGCAATTGCAGTTTCGCCGTCAGCAGCTAAAGTTTCTGCCGGCAGAGTATAAACTACATCTTTGCCAAGATTTATTGTCTTGTCGATAGTAACCTCTGCAGATGCGGTGAACACACCCATAGAAGAAACTAAAACCAACATACTGACTAAAACGCTAAGTAGTTTTTTCATGGTTTCATCTCCTTTTGAATTTTCAAAAGCCTAAAAATTAATAATTACCTTATTAATTGTATTTACATTGCGGATGGAGCAAGCCCCATCCGCAATATAAGTTTTGTTGTTATTACGTTAATAATTATGCAAGCGGTATTTCTGTTACAAGGTCAATCGGCTGAACGCTTGCAACATTATTAATAATGAATACTTTAACTGTTGTTGCTCCTGCAGGTGCGCTGTAAGGAATATCCTGAGTTGCGCCCTTTGCAGCATTAACAGCAACTAAATCATCAGCTTTTATAAATACATCACCAGTGTAATAAGCAACAAGTGCAGTTGCTCCTGCAGCTCCGCTGATGTTTGTAAGAACTGCTTTGTTATCACCTGCAACAACGTTGTAGTTACATACCTTTACGTTAACAGAAACTGGGTCAGTAAAGCCTTCGATTGTAGCAACAGCTGTTTTGTTACCAACTTTTGAGGTATCTACGGTGTAAGTAGCTGTCGGATAGAATTTAAGTCCACCAACTGTTGAAAGCTCAATTTTAGAGCTTACTTCACCCTCTGCACCCATACCAGCAACTGTGTTGATTGAGGCAGGCATCTTTGATACGTCAACAGAATCGAGTACTGAAATTGTTACGTCATCAATATAACCATTATTTGCAGCACTTCTAGCATCATAGTCTAAATATGATATAGTTCCTGATTCTGTATCAAAAGCAAACGGACAATTTGCCTTAATTAATACATTATTTACATATACATCATAAGTTTTGGTAGCGCAATGAATATCAATTGACAATGTGAGCCAATCAATTCCGGTAGCAGTATATGTAACGCCATGTTCAGCAGTTGTTAATTTTGTGCCTCCAATTGGGTTTGTTGAACAACCAGAACCCTCTGTAAGAGTTCTTATTTGCATATATGGGTTGGCATCGGTCATATAGCTACGCAATGCAAACTGGTGTGTTATTAATTTTCCACCTGTTCCCACGACCTTAAAATAATTACCTATAGCACCACTTGCTGTAAAATCAGAAGCCTTCATTCTAATCGATACGCGTGTATCTCCTTCAATTGCATTATCAACATACCATTTCATATTACCGTCAGGAGTTTTATATGTCATTTTTGCGTATTGGTTACCGCCTTCTTTTTCAAGAGTAGCTGAATTTTTGTCTGTAGTATTGCAAGTCATTTCAAGGCGCAAGCCGTTAGCAGTTCCTGGTGTAATTGTATTAACTGTAACACCGCTCTTTTCATAAACGCCAGGTGTGTGATTTTCTAAATCATCGCTATATTTTACAACATAGCCCGAAACATTAATTGTGTAATTAATAATTTCGCCGTTGTATGAAACTGTTTTCTTTAATACACCGATAGCCTCAGGTGTTACGGTTGAACCGCCAGCCAATTCAACAGTTTCACCAACTGTTGCTTCTATTGTCTGGTCTTTAACCGGTAAAACATCATAGGTAACTTCTACTGTTTTACTAAATCCGTCAATTGTACCTACTGCAGTTTTTGTTCCTGCCTCTTCGGTATCAGCTGTGTATGCTACAGTAACATCCTTTGTTGTTCCGTCACTTAATGTTAAGGTAAGAGTTGTGGTCTGTTCACTTGCTGCTCCCTGAGCAACAGATGCTGTAGCTGTAGATACATCGTCAGGATAATAAACGAGCTTAGAAAGCTTAACATCATCAAACAGCATTTTTACGTCTGCAGTGGCAACGTTACTTCTTTTAGCAACTGTAACATCTGTAATGCCTGCGCGGGCAGCTGCAGGAAGGAATGTGTATTTTTCTGTTTCGACATCATTGTCATTAAATATATCTATTGTTGAAAATACTTTTGTGTCATTTACATATATTTCATAATATTTATCATATGCGATAATATCTACATCAAACCAGTCGGTAGATAAAATATTTGTTTCTTCATTAATTGTTTGGCCAACTAAACTATGGAAATACTCTCCCGAATTTGAACCAGTACGTACAGTACCATCTTCATTATAGTCAAAACCTGTAAAATATAAATATCCGTTCAAGTGATGCGCTGAGTTTCCCTCGGGGTAGCTGTTAATACGAAGCTGTAGCCAGTCATTCGAGCCATTGATTCTCCACTGTATAGGAGAAATACCACCGGTTTTTGAGCTTAAATCCATTTCGTCAATTTTAAATTTAAATGAGTATTTAAATCCGCCATTACCGCCATTTGTAAACGTCCATTTAGTATCCCAAGTAGATGTTGAGCCAGGTCCGATTGAAAGGAAAGTATTGTCGCCCTCAGACTCAAAGTGCTGTGAATTCTGGCTCGCTGCTGTATCAGCATTAGTAGCTACGTCATATTTACCGACAGTAAAAGTACCACCTTTTACACTAGCGGCAGTTACTGTGTTTGTACCAGTTGTTTGTGCATCGTTGGTGTATGTGGTATAGTGATCATTCATGTCATCACTGAATGTTTCAACAAGCTCACCAACGTTTACACGATATGTAACTGTACCACTTGCGGTTGTACCTGTGTATATATTGTAACCGAATTTGCTTGTGTCAACAGCGGTAACTGTTGCGCCTGATGCATCAGCCCATTCTGTAACAGCAACACCGCCAACCTCTGCCGGCAAGTCATACGCTAAACCGATTGGCAAATTAATTGTCTCATCAACGGTTGCAGCAGAAACACTAAATACTCCCAATGTTGACACTACTAAAAGTGTGCAGACAAATAAACTGAGTAATTTTCTTAATTTCATGTTTATTGCTCCTTTTAAATTTATTGCATTTATAATTTTCCCATTTCCCCTTTTAAAATCAGCCCTTAACCGCGCCGACCATAACACCCTTTACAAAGTATCTTTGTAAGAAAGGATAAAGTGCCAGAATTGGCAATGTAGATACGATAATTACCGCATATTTTACGGTATCGCTCATACCAATTGTATCTGCTCCACCCGGACCTGTCATAGAAGAAGTATCGTTCTGCAAGAGAATTTCTCGTAAAATTAACTGCAAAGGATATTTCTGTCTTGACTGTAGGTACAGCATCGCCTGAAACCATGCGTTCCAGTGCTGAACTCCGTAATAAAGCACTATTACCGCGACGGTCGGCATACAAAGCGGAAGCGCTATGCGTGACATAATTATAAAATCGTTTGCTCCGTCAAGTCGTGCAGATTCTGCTAAGCTTGGCGGAAGTCCTGCAAAAGCAGTTCTCATAATAATAAGGTTAAATGTATTGATTGCTGTCGGTATTACCAGCGCCCAGTAAGAGTCTAACAAGCCATACGCTTTTACCGCCAGATAGGTCGGTACCATACCGCCCGAGAACAGCATTGTAAATGTTACAAGCATATTTACAATTTTTCTGTAACGGAACTCGGTTGATGCCAAAACGTATGCACCGGTTACTGTACAAAACATATTAACCGCAAGACCGCCAACAAGCACCAACAAAGTGTTTTTATAACCCGAAACAATCATAGGGTGCTTTGTGGTAGCAATGTACGAATCGAGTGTAAAGCCTAAAGGCTTAAACAACAGACCGCTGTGCTGCATAAACTGCGACGAATCGGACAATGATGCAAACAATACATAAATCATCGGGTAAAGACAAACAAGCGCAACGAACGAAAGAATTATTATGTCGATTACCTTAAATACTCTGTATCCTAAACTTTCTTTTATTTTCAATTCTTTCGCCCCCTTACCACAATGCCGTTTCTGATACTTTTGAGCTTATTTTATTAGCCGATATCAAAAGTATAGTATTAATTACCGAGTTAAACATACCTGCTGCGGTTGAATATCCCCAGTCAAACTCCTGCAAGCCTCGTCTGTAAATAAACGACTGCAATACGTCTGCTGTATCGTATGTAAGCGGATTGTACAAAAGGATAATTTTCTCGTAGCCGATATTTAAAATGTTACCAATCTTTAAGAGCAGCATAATGATGATTGTAGGCGCAATACCCGGAAGGGTTACGTGAAGCATCTGCTTCCATTTGCCTGCACCGTCAATCTGCGCCGCCTCGTAAAGCTGCTGGTCGATACCTGCCAAAGCTGAAATGAAGATAATTGAGTTCCAGCCAAGATGCTGCCAGATATCTGATATTACATAAACCGGAACAAAGTATTCTGGTTTTGACAGCATTGATACTCTCTCTGCACCAAAGAATGCTGCGATATCGTTTATGATACCTGAGTCAAGTGTAAAATCTTTAATCATACCGCAGACAATCGCCAGCGAAATAAAGTGCGGCAAATATGAAAGCGTCTGCGTTACCGAACGAAAATGCTTGCTTTTTATTTCATTTAAAAGAAGAGCAAGTATAATTGGTGCCGGAAAACTAAAGATTAACACACTAAGACTTATTCTTACGGTGTTTCTTAAAAGTGTCCAGAAGTACGG
>JAFQAG010000229.1 GCA_017416985.1 Clostridia bacterium | reverse complement strand
TTCGAGCTGAACTCAATTGCATAAACTTGACCATTACATTCAGAGTATCTACCACGATACACTTTAACGTCCCACCAGTCATTAAAATAGGGGTCTCGATTAACCACTTTTGTCTCAATTACATTGGAATTATTACTCATAATACTTTTTGCACAGGAAATGCTTAAACCCATGCTTCCTCCTTAACTATAAATTTTTTGTTGCATTTTTTATTTACATTACATTACTTAATAATTTTTACAGACCAACAAGTTACACCTGAATTGATAAGGGTAGCAATATTTTCAATATGACGACGAAATTTCGCCGTATTTGTCAAAGTACAATTTTTATATTTAGCGACTGCCAAACTTAATCTCTAAACGCTATACCTCGTTTTATATTATTTATAGGTAGGCTATTAAGTTTTAGCAGCACACTTTCAATCTCGATTGATTTCAATTTACTCAACTCAATCTTGATTACATTTGTAATTTTATCACAACTTACATTGAATTGCAATGGTTTTAACTCAATCCACAACATCGATTATAAAACACCTAAAGCAGAAAGTGCTTACTCAATTTTCGTTGATGCTTAAAGTTTTTACTAAATTTATATTGTATTTTGGGTTTATCTGTGTTATAATATATTATAGTAAAATTAGTTAAATGGAGTTGAACACGATGAAAGCTGAAGAAGTAAACAACATGAATTCTAATTCAGAACAATTACCTAAAGTTGAAAAACTAAACGGCGTAAGAGGGAAAGAAGAAATACATAAACTTTTTATTGGCAATCTTAATATTTTACGTGATAAAAAAGCCCGTACTATTCGAGGCATTACAATTAACAGTTCATATATTGGAACAAAACTTGTGTCTCAAATAGAAAATAAAGACTATTTAACAGAAAACGATATTGCGGAATTGGCAAAGGCAACATACCAAGCGGTAAATAACTGGTATAATAAGAATTATTTTCCTAAAACATACAATCTTGCTGTGTTGGCTAAATCATTTAATGTTACTATGGAGTGGTTATTGGGAACTAGCAACATTATGTCACCTACAACAAATCATGTGTCGATAGAAGAACACGAAGTATTTAAAAAGTATGGCATTAGCGAGACTGCTTTTTATAGCCTTTGTAAGTTGAAAGCGGAAAATATTGATTTAGAAGAATACTTGTTAAGCATAAATTATATTCTTGCCCATATTACTTCCAAATCAGGCAAACCATCATTACCTGTAGTTACTGCACTAAATATCTTTTTTGATATGTATAATACAGGTATGAACTGGAGATTCAGTTCTGAAAAATTGAAAAGCATTCTAAAAACCTTAGAAAATAAAAGTGATACTGGTACACTAACAGGCGCCGATTACGAATATGCCTTATCACGAAGTTCGTTTCAGGAGTCACCTGTCTATACTGATGAAGTTAATCTGGATATAGTGGGAACAGAATTAAAGAGATGTAAGGGAAAATGGATAAAAGATAGAATAGAAGTGTTAAAGGATGTATTATCAAATGATACAAATTCTTTTTCGCATAATGAAATAAACCAACTAAATGCTCTGCAAAATCTGGATGAATACTATAACGATTCTACCGAAAAGTAATATACTATAAGATATATTCTAATATTAGAAAAAACAAACCGTCCAAAACTGTACTCGGCAAATATAAACAATAATGAAACAAAACAAGATGTAGTCTACGAAAAAGGCAATATTTAAGCCATTTTTCAACAATCGTAGACTACATCTTGTTTTACAAGACTTTATAAAATTTTCAATTTTCTTTGTCCAACGTCACAAACCCAGTGTTTATGCGACTTTGAAGCACTTTACGCTTTTAATTTGTCCAATGTTGGACAGTAAATTCGGACATAAAATAGTGAATTGTCCAATGATATGTCCAAAATGCCCACAATATCAGACTAATTCTAACTCTATGCAAAAGAAAAACACCTCGTTTTGAAGTGAGGTGTTTTCCATTAAAAATGCCTATATTATCACATTTGTTCGAATATTAGAAGTATCTCTTCAAAAGTCCTTCTAAACCACGACCATGTCGAGCTTCGTCGCGTGCCATTTCGTGAACTGTATCGTGAATAGCATCAAGACCATTTTTCTTAGCACAAGCTGCAAGGTCGAATTTGCCTTGTGTTGCACCGTATTCGCAGTCAACTCTCCATTTAAGGTTGTCTTTTGTTGTAGCTTTCATGTTAGGCTCTAAATCTTCACCTAAAAGCTCGGCAAACTTTGCTGCGTGCTCAGCTTCTTCATAAGCTGCTTTTTCCCAGTAAAGACCAACTTCCGGATAACCTTCTCTGTGAGCAATTCTTGCCATGCATAAATACATTCCTACTTCTGAACATTCGCCTGTGAAGTTTGCCATAAGCTGTTCAAAAATATATTTTTTATCTTCTTCGCTGATGTCCGGATTGTTTTTAACAGTTTTAGCATACACGCCATATTCGTGTTCTGCTGCCAAAGATGCATTTTCTTCCATCACTTTAAATTTATCAGCCGGAACCTTACAAACAGGGCACTGTGCAGGCGCTGCATCTCCCTCGTGAACATAACCACATACTGAACAAACAAATTTCATAATCTTTTCCTCCTGAATTTAATTTTTTTAGTTTTTTAATTTATTACACTCAGAGCATAAACCCTGAAATATTAAACAATGATTATCAATTTGAATATTATGCTCGGACTCTATTTTATTAAAAACATCGTCCATATAAATATTATGAATGTCTTTTATAGCACCGCAGCCGCTGCATACCAGATGACTGTGAGTATTTACATTACCGTCATAATGCTCTGTGCCGGTTCCGACGCTGAGCTTTAGAATATGACCTTGCTCGGTTAATTGACTTAAGTTTCTGTACACTGTGCCGAGGCTAATATTCGGAAATATCTCTCTCATATGAGAGTATATCCAATCTGCATCCGGGTGCGAATCGGTGGACTGAAGTAATTTTATTAATGCGTCTCTTTTTTCAGAGTGTTTAATCTGCTTCATCGCTCTCCCTCCTGAATAATAATGATAATCATTACTGTTATTAATATTATAACATAAATTTTTAATTTGTCAATACCTTTTTGAAAAAAAATTCAAAAAAATATTTTTACATTAAAAAAACTGCTATTTCAGCAGCTTTTTTGCGTTTTGGTACATTATTTTATTATACAGTTTTTCATCAAGGTTAAGGCTTTTTATATCCTTAACGTCTTGTTTTTGGCAACTCCAGGGAGAATCCGTTCCGAAGAGTATATTTTCGTGTGAATTTAAAAATTCTTTAAATTCGTATTTTCCCATAAATTTAAATGAGAATGCTGTGTCGAAGTAGACGCTTGTATTTAAAAGATATTTTTTAACCTCATCCCACATACCCCAGCCGCCCATATGTGCGGCAACGAAGGTTACATCGGGAACC
>JAFQAG010000228.1 GCA_017416985.1 Clostridia bacterium | reverse complement strand
GATAAATTTTACCTTTATAAAATATAATTTATTGAAAAAAATAAATATGAAAAAGGTGATTATTTGAAAAAGTTATTTTGTTTAATTTTATCATTACTGATTTTCAGCGGATGCAGTATTAAACCCTCGCCTGCGCAAACTGCATCCGGCACGAGTGCTTACAGCGCACTATCTAACAAAGCATATGGATGGGGACTTAAAAAGAATGTACGTGCCGCACCCGATATCCCACAGGATGTATGCAATATGATGGAAAAATATAACGCATATTACATTGACACCGTGCCACGCAGTCTTTATCTCACCTTTGATGAGGGGTACGAAAACGGCTATACCGCAAAAATTTTAGATGTTTTACGTGACAACGACGTAAAGGCGGCATTTTTTATAACAGGTCCTTATTTAGAAAAAGAAACAGAATTAGTCAAAAGAATGGTTGACGAGGGGCATATTGTCGGCAATCACACGATAAATCATCCCTCTATGCCCAAAGTCACAGATGATGAAAAATTAAAAAAAGAAATAAATGATTTAAATCAAAAATTCAATGAAAAATTTGGGCAAAATATGAAATACATAAGACCGCCGATGGGCGAATATTCTGAACGAACACTTGCGCTTTCAACCGATTTGGGATATACAAATGTTTTTTGGAGCTTTGCATACAAAGACTGGGATAAAGATAAGCAACGTGGTACAGATTATGCCTATAAGCAGATAACCGATGGCATTCACGACGGATGCGTTTTGCTACTTCATGCAGTATCAAAAGACAATGCCGAGGTTTTAGACCGTGTTATTAAAAATTTAAAAAGCGAAGGCTACATTTTTCGTTCTTTAGATGAATTTGGTATGCAATAGATTTTTTAACTGGGATATTCTTTTTCTTCAAGGTTAATCTAATATCATAAAAACCTTGGAGGTAAAACCATTGCGCAAACCAATTTCACTAAAAAAGCGTTCGGTGATTTTTTTCTGTCTTTTTTTACTTTTATCGGCAGGAATCACCGTTGATTGCTCGTTGCGGTATCCTGACCGCATAGATATATTTGAAGGCGAATTTTTAACAGACGACAACACCTCGTCATTTATATTAGACATCCCTGCATCAAACGGAGGCGTACTGCAGGACGACGGAACAATATCAGGCGACAGCTCGTTACTTGCTGGCAGCTTTAATGCAGAACTTAAGCTTTTCGGTGTCATTCCTGTTCGCACGATTCAGGTCGATGTTCACCCCAAAACCGAGCTTGTGCCCTGCGGAAATACCATAGGAATAAAAATTTTCACACAAGGACTTGTCTGCGTAGGAACATCCGAAATTAAAAGTACAGATGGAAAAATAACAAGCCCAACCCTTGATTTTGACATACACGAGGGAGATATTCTGCTTTCGGCAAACGACACACCCTTAGAAACAACTGAACAACTGGCATCTATTGTAGAAAGCTCTTGCGGTAACAGCATAAACTTTAAAATCGAGCACGATAAAAAACAAATAATGCGTAAAATATCCCCGGTAAAAACAAAAGACGGATATAAGCTTGGATTATGGGTGCGTGATTCTACTGCAGGGATAGGAACTCTGACGTTTTACGATAACGAAACCAAGCTTTTCGGTGCTTTGGGGCATCCTATTGCCGATAGCGACACAGGAGCACTAATGCCAGTATCAAGCGGCACAATTTTAAACGCATCGGTGTTTGATGTAAAAAAAGGCAGTCGTGGCGAGCCTGGTGAGCTAAAAGGGGTTTTTTCAAGTGCAGACGAAAGCCTTGGAAACATTTATAAAAATACGGAGCAAGGCATTTACGGCAGTATTGAGCCTGCCAAATTACCAGATTCCCACTCTTCTCTGCCCGTAGCCTCGGGCAGTCAGGTTAAAGAGGGAGCGGCATCTATTTTGTCTAACGTTGACGGTAAAAGTGTACAGGAGTTTTCTATCGAGATACAAAAAATTATGCGTTATAACGCAAACGACACAAAAGATATGGTTATTAAAATAACAGACCCTGCCCTTTTAGAAAAAACAGGCGGCATTGTTCAGGGAATGTCAGGTTCACCGATAATTCAAAATGGAAAAATCGTCGGTGCTGTGACACACGTTTTTGTCAATGACCCAACACGCGGGTATGGGATATTCATTGAGAATATGTTAGCTGAAGCGGAAAAAAATTAACTGAATCAAAAGGGCGTGCCTCAATTCATCGGAAATCACTTATTGAGGCATACCCTATTATTACTTATCAGTTATAACACCATCCAATTCTTCCGTATGGCAAAGTGTATTAAGATATGTTTTTCCGAGTTTGCCTTTATCACAAAGAAGGTAACTTTTTTTAGAATTTTTTATCATAATTTTACGCATAGAATTTTCTAAAATAGAGTTGTCGGTAACAAGCCCATTCTCCGCTATTACTCTGCAGGAGAAAAAAGCCACATCAGCATTATATCGGCTTAAAATGCTCTCTGCATCTGTGCCAACATAAGAAAATGATTCTTCAGTCAGTTCACCGCCTGTGCATATGGTTTTTATGCCCATTGCTACTAATTCTAATGCAATTTTCGCACCGTTTGTTATAACAAATATATTTTTAAAATCAGCAAGATGCGGCAATATGCAGTATGCAGTTGTAGACGCATCAAGCATGATAACATCGCCATCTTTTATACGAGAAATTGCCTTTAGTGCAATTTCTTTTTTTGAAGTGTTGTTTTCCATATTGCAAATAAATAACGGAATGCGCTTATCGGCAGCGTTTATTTTAAGGTTTACTCTGACTCTTTTGCGTATGATAATATCCTTTTTTCTAAAACCAGTATATCACGCCGCACCGTAGGTTCGCTTACAAAAAGTTTATTTGCCAGTTCTTCAACTGTATGTTCCCTTTCGGCAAGAGTTTGATATACAGTTCTTATCTGTTATGTATTGACACAAATAATCACCTCGCCTCATTGTATAATCATTATTACAATCAAAATATGATTGTTTTGTCAAGTCGGAGTTCAACTATTGATTATTTGCCGTATGTTTAGTAAAATTATATTAGTGATTATATGAATTTAATGAAAGAAATAAACAAAAAACCATAATTACAAGGAGGATCAGATGAAATCAATATTCAAAACCATTGAACACAAATGCGATTTATGTATAGTCGGTGGTGGACTTTCGGGAACTATAGCTGCTCTCTCAGCAGCTCGTCACGGGCTAAAGGTTGTACTGGTTCAGGATCGTCCTGTACTCGGTGGAAACTGTTCGTCTGAAATTCGCATGTGGGTACGTGGTGCAAAAGGGTACTGGAACAGAGAAACAGGAATACTTGCAGAATTTGAAGAAGAAAATATATACCGTAACCCTACACTTGCTCCTACACTTTGGGACAGCGTGCTATTCGGAAAAATCAAAGAAAACGAAAACATAACACTTTTACTTAATACGTCGTGCCTTGATGCAGAATGCTTTGAAAGCAGAATAACAAGTATTACTGCGTGGCAATTAACTACATATTCATGGCACAAAGTATCGGCAAAATATTTTGCTGACTGTTCGGGAGACAGTGTGCTTGCTCCTCTTTCCGGTGCAAAACATAGAATCGGTAGAGAAGGAAATGAAGAGTTCAATGAAACAATCGGTCCCGAAATCGCTGACAGTAAAACTATGGGAATGAGCATTTTGCTGCAAGCAAGAGAAACTGACCATCCTGTAAAATTTATTCCACCGGAATGGGCAAATGTTTATGAAACAGACGATGATATAGATATAAAAGCAAATAATGTAAAATACAGTGAAACACGTAGTCATAAAATAGGTACAAGTGGTTGTAATCTATGGTGGATGGAACTCGGTGGGGATACTGAAGCCATTGCAAATACCGAAGAAACAAGGGATGAACTTTTAAAATTAGCATTCGGCATATGGGATCATATTAAAAACCGGCAAGACCACGGCTACGAAAACTGGGAGCTTGAATGGATAGGTTTTTTGCCGGGAAAAAGAGAATCTGTGAGATATATAGGTGAACATATTTTGACGCAACATGACATAGAAAGCGAAGGGCGGTTCGAAGATGTAGTCGCATACGGCGGTTGGCCTATGGATGACCATAACCCTAAAGGCTTTAAAGCTAATTCAATAGATGATAAAGCATCTGTACTTTATCCTGCGCCTTCTCCATACGGAATTCCTTACAGATGTCTGTATTCGCAAAATATTGAAAATTTATTCTTTGCAGGCAGAAACATAAGTGCTACACATGCTGCAATGAGTTCTACTCGTGTTATGGGTACCTGCTCCCTTTTAGGTCAGGCAATGGGTACTGCGGCTTCGATATGCTTTAAAAATAATTTAAAACCTGGAGAATTAAAAGGTGAATACATCACATTTCTTCAAAAGGATCTTATGGATGACGGCATATTTATTCCGTTTACAACAAGACCTATAAGTAGTGTTACAACAAAAGCAAGTATTAACCTTTCAGAGTCTGATAAGGAAGTATTATTTAACGGTATCGAAAGGCCGAGATTTGAAAATGATGAGGGTAATAAAATCCAGCTTAACAAAGGTGATTGCATTGAATTTACATATGACACACAAACATATATAGATACTTTGCGAATTCAATTTGACTTAGACTACAAAAGAAAGTCTGTTTCACCAAATATGAAAATGCAATGGTTCGCACAAAAACTTCACCAAGGCAGCGATTTTGTACCAATGAAGGTGGCAAACACAATTGTAAGAGATTTTGAAGTATATGCAGATGGTGAATTAGTCTACAAAGATAATAATAACTATCATTCACTCGTAAAAGTGAAAATTGACAAAGATATTAAGAAGATATCAGTAAAATTTAATGACACATGGGGTGCAGAAAAAATCAATATTTTTGCCTGCGATTTTATTGGAGAAAATTATAATTATGCGTAAAGTTAGTGTATGAGGTTTTCCTATTATTCAGTCTGGTAGCCCTATAATCCAAAGCTGAAATTTGTTGACAAGTTTACTCATTTTATTACCGATATAGGTAATTTTGTCAACAAAACAG
>JAFQAG010000227.1 GCA_017416985.1 Clostridia bacterium | reverse complement strand
GCTCGAAGAATTCAGCTATTTAGGTAAATCGAAAGCCTTTGAGGTGGTTGTTGAAAACACAAATAAAATTGCTGACGAAATCGAGGTTATAAGACCTATACCAAAAGATACATATCCGCCTGAAATGCCGGGCGCAGTAGAAGAAATACAAGAGCTTTCAAATACAAAAGCACACGAAATTTATGGTGAAGTTCTGCCTGAAATTGTTCAGAAAAGAATGGAAAAAGAGCTTGTGCCTATAATTAAATACGGCTTTGCGGTTATGTATATGATAGCGCAAAAACTGGTTTCTAAATCGCTCTCAGATGGTTATCTGGTTGGCTCACGAGGCTCGGTTGGTTCATCATTTATTGCATTTTTATCCGGTATAACCGAAATAAACTCTTTGCCGCCGCACTATGTCTGTCCTAATTGTAAAAACTCTGAGTTTATTTTAGATGGCAAGCTCAGCTGCGGTGCAGATATGGAGGACAAAAACTGTCCTGTTTGCGGAACAAAATATAAAAAAGACGGCTACGATATTCCGTTTGAAACCTTCTTAGGCTTTGACGGAGACAAAGAGCCTGATATTGACTTAAACTTCTCAGGCGATTATCAGCCGGTAGCACATAAATATACTGAAGAGCTTTTTGGTGTTGGTCACGTTTTCCGTGCAGGTACAATTGGTACTATCGCTGAAAGTACAGCTATCGGATACATTAAAAAATACGGTGAAAAAATAGGTAAAGTATTTAATAAAGCTGAAACAAAGTATCTTGCAAAAGGATTAGAGGGAATCAAACGTACAACCGGTCAGCATCCGGGCGGTGTTATGATAGTTCCTCAGGCAAACGAAATTTATCAGTTCAGCCCTATTCAGCATCCTGCAAATGATGCAGAATCTGACATTATAACAACGCACTTTGATTATCACTCAATCAGCGGTAAACTGTTAAAGCTCGATATACTCGGACACGATGATCCGACTGTTATTCGTATGCTCGAGGATTTAACAGGTCTTAATGCAAGAACAATACCGATTGATGATAAACCCACGATGAGCTTGTTTACCGGAACAGAGGCATTAGGCGCAACACCCGAGGCAATCGGAAGTGAGGTTGGTACATTTGCTGTTCCTGAGTTCGGAACTAAATTCGTTCGACAGATGCTTTTAGACACAAAACCTACAACCTTCGGTGAGCTTATGCGAATATCCGGCTTGTCACACGGTACTGATGTTTGGACAAACAACGCTCAGGACTTGGTGCGTGACGGCATAGCAACCTTGCCTGAGGTTATTTGTACACGTGACGATATTATGCTTTATCTTTTGCAGCATAATCTTCCGCCTTTAAATTCATTTAAAATAATGGAAAAGGTAAGAAAGGGTAAAGGCTTAGCTCCTGAAGATGAAGAATTAATGCGTGAAAACAATGTGCCTGAATGGTACATAAAATCGTGTAAAACCATTAAATATATGTTCCCTAAAGCGCATGCTGCGGCATATGTTACAATGGCATTCAGAATTGCGTATTTTAAAGTTCATTATCCTATTGCTTTTT
>JAFQAG010000226.1 GCA_017416985.1 Clostridia bacterium | reverse complement strand
TTTTCTGACATTATGTAGGTAAATCCTGTAATATCGAGCACTCTTCTACCCTCTGGCTTTTCTTTAAGCTTTAAAGCAAGCTCTTTTGCCAAAGGTACAGCGCCTTTATCTCTTAAATGGTCAGTTTTTACATTAATTGAGCGTACTAAAGTATCGTCAGATACACTCTCTGCATACAAAACTCCCCAGAAGGTGTCTGTATTACCCTTTTCAAATTTTTCTGCCGCAAGTGCCGTACACGGTATAAACATAAATACCATGAGCATTGCTAAAAGTCCTGTTAATGTTTTTTTCACTTTTTGCCCCTCCTTTATTTATGCTTATACAAGAATCCTGTCTGACACGATGCCCATCTTGCAGAAAGTACTAATGTTGCATAGTCAGTTGCCGAGTCTTCATAGCCAATTAAGTCTGTTGCTACTGCATTTCGAACACTGTATTTTCCATTTCTTTCTACAAGGCAAGTCAGCGACGGATTTACACACGTAAATGTATAGTCTGTTTCAGGATTTGGATTTGCAGGGTCGCCCATCACACCGTATATATAGCCATCCTTTGCTTTTATAAGATTTACAAGATATAATCTGTTCGCCTGACCACGAGAGATATATCGGTAGTCGTTATTTACATTCACAGAGGTACCACTACCAACAGTTCCGCTACCCATTAATTTTCTATTGGTGCTGTCGTATGCAATTTCGATTGCCTGAATATAACCTAATGCGTCAGCAGCGATATTAACCAAGTCACCCGGAACTACCTTATAGGTTCTGCCTGTATCTACACCTTGAGCATCATAAATTTTAAGCTTGTTAAGATCAATTTTAGGGTCGTTGATATAATATTTCATTTTATTTGTCTGAAGAACCGTTACCTCTTCTTCTTCATACATTGCTCTTTTAATAGAAAGAACCATTTGGATTTCGAACTCATTTTCAACGTGAGGCTTTGGCTCTGCATCTGCAATAAGAATTACAAAAGCCGCAACCAAGTCATCAGATTTTTCTTTAAATGCAATGTAACGGAAATTTCCTGACGGTCTTTTTGCACCGATAAACATTTTTTCCTGTGCGGTGTTCATTGTTCCGTCAGCAAAATACGGCGCCTGAACAAACTCTGTATTTGTATTAACACCTATTGCTTTTGACTTTTGTGGATCATAGTTATGGAATGCGTTACCATCTGCTTCGCCTGTCATATATAAAACGTTACGATATGCTGCATAACCACCGCTTGTAGCTTTTTTATCTACTCCACCCATAAAGAAGAAGAAATCTTTGCCATCGTCGTAGTTACCCGCCTGCATAATATAGGTAATTTCATTGTTTTCATTAACGCCGAGTTTTACAGGCTGAGCAACAAATTTCGTGCCTTTCTCACCTGTTCTGCCGTTACGTAAAAATGCTTCGTAAACCTTAGTTCTGTCCTCTTTTTTGCCGTTTAACTCAACTTTTTCTGCACAATAATAGGTATTAAATTCGCCCAGACTTCTTGCAAAGAATTTAACGCTTACGTCTGTGCTTAAGCCTTTGCCTGGCTCTACACCTGTTACAATCGCATAAAAATGACCGCCCTCGCTACTTGCTGTTTCGTCACCATAAAAAGCGAGTTCGCCGTTATAGTTAAGATAGAAGGTATAGGTATAATTAAATTTAGCTTCATCTATTTTGTCAGCATCTATAAGCACCTGCAAATATTTAGAAAGCTTATATGCCTTTTCACCGATTGTCCACTCGTTTGTTTCTGTATCTTTCTGAGTGATTTCGCCACTTACTGTATCATTGCTTACGTATACATCCATTTTTGTGCCTGCGCCGCTTTCAGCAACCGAAATTACAGTATTTGTGGTAATATCATCAAATTTTGCTGCTGTGCCGTTAGATTTGTAGTATCTGATATTGTTTCCGTACTTTAAAAAGTCATAGCGCTCAGTCGCATCCTGA
>JAFQAG010000225.1 GCA_017416985.1 Clostridia bacterium | reverse complement strand
TATGATATAATAAAAACAGAACATAGAGATAAAAACTATGAAGGTTACATTATATTCGACGCAGATAATGTTGTAGCTCCTGACTTTATTGAAGAAATAAATAAAGTGTTCGACAACGGATATCGTATTATTACGAGTTATCGTAACTCGAAAAATTATGATAAAAACTGGATTACGGCGGGATATTCGCTTTGGTTTTTAAGAGAAGCTAAGTTTTTAAATAATGCCAGAATGAAGCTTAAAACAAGCTGTGCAATATCAGGAACAGGTTTTTTAATAGGTGCAGATGTTGTAGATAAAAACGGCGGTTGGATTCATCATCTTTTAACAGAAGATATTGAGTTTACAACGGACAGCATTGTAAATGGTGAAATAATAGGTTATTGCGAAAATGCAGTTTTATACGATGAGCAACCCGAAACGTTTTATCAGTCATACATTCAGCGTTTGCGTTGGTCAAAAGGGTTTTATCAGGTGTTCAAAAAATATGGTAAACGATTGCTTCGTGGAATGTTTAAAGGAAGCTTTTCATGCTACGATATGTTTATGACACTTATGCCTGCAATGCTGTTGACATTGATAAGTACCGTGCTTAATACGTTGGCTTTGCCGGTTGCTTTCATAACCGAAGCAGAATACGCAGGAATCTTATTAAAAACTTTAGGACAAACCATACTCAGCTTTTATTTTGTATTTTTCTTATTTGGTTTTATAACAACTATTACTGAGTGGAAACAGATTTATTGCGGAACGATTAAAAAAATTGCATATACATTTACATTCCCGATATTTATGCTTACATATGTGCCGATTTCGATTATAGCTCTGTTTAAGAAAGTTAAGTGGGAGCCAATAAAGCATTCGGTTACAAAATCTATTAAAGAGATATATGATGAAGCAAATACTTTTTAAATAACAAAGCACCTCAGCTTTAGCTGGGGTGCTTTGTTTTAGATTTAATATAACCGCTAGGGCATATGCCCATTTTTTGTTTAAACACTTTTGAAAAATATTGCGAATCAGAATATCCGCAAAAGTTTGCTATGTCTAACACAAACGTAAAACCTTGTCTTATTAATGTGCAGGCATGTTGAATACGTATGATGTTTAAATATTCAGAAAGACCTAAGCCCATATGTTTTTTAAATATTGTTGAGATATATTTTTTGTTGTAAGAAAGATTGCGGCTAATAGAATCAAGAGATAAATCGCAATCTGCAAAATTATCATCAACATATTTTTTTATAATTAAAGCAACGTTGTCCTTCGATTTAATTTCATCATCAAAGGTTAAAACTTTTTTGCCTATAAATGAAAAAGTATATAACAGAATACTTTCACTCATTAAATCTGATAATTCAGGTTTTATATTAAGTCCCTGCTGCCAAAAATCACAAAGTTTTTCGCATCCTTTAAATATGAAATTAAATCGTGATATTTTAATTTTTTCCATAATCATATTTGCTCTTGAACCCAAAAAGCTTATATACATATATGAAAAATTATCACTGGATTCAATGGAAAAAGGTACTCCAGGAAAGGTAAAAAAAACATCACCGGCAGAAAGAGGCATAGATTCACCTGAAAAATGCAGATATCCGTTACCGCTTTTGACATAATGAACCATATATACAGCCTTAGATTTGGGAGGACTATATTGTTGTGGCATTGTTTCAAAAACAAAGTTTATTGTATGTATAGAATGATAATCCTTGTGGTATGGAATAAAGTGGCAAACATTAGTACTCAATTTTAGCCCTCCTTTTTTTGAAAATATATCATATAATAAATCTTTTGTCAACGAAAATCAAACTATATTCCTTGTTGTTGTGGAAAAAATCCATTGTGACTTATTAAAACATATGCTATACTATGCTAAAATAAAAAGGAGGACGAAAAAATGAAAACAGTAAAAATTGGTGTGTTAGGTGCTTATCGCGGCACTAGTATGATTAACTATTGTAAACGTGCAGACAATGCAGAGGTTGTTGCAATTTGCGATAAGTGTCATGAAACATTGGACGCTGTACAAAGCTTTACAAAAGACTTAAATGTTACTTTTTATGATAATTTTGATGATTTTATTAAGCACGATATGGATGCAGTAGTTTTAGCAAATTATGCAACTGAGCATGCACCTTTTGCAATAAGAGCGTTGAAAGAGGGAAAACACGTATTTTCTGAAGTTTTACCCGCTCAGACCATGAAAGAGGCGGTAGAGCTTATAGAAACAATTGAAGAAACAGGACTTATTTACTCGTATGGTGAAAATTATTGCTATATGCCTGCACCGTATGAGATGCGAAAGCTTTATAAAGAGGGAAAAATTGGTGAATTTGAATATGGCGAGGGAGAGTATATCCATAACTGTGAACCAATTGCACATAGTATAACTTATGGCGAACGTGACCATTGGCGCAATAATGTGTATTCAACATTTTATTGTACACATTCGTTGGGACCTATTATTCATATGACTGGTTTAAGACCTGTATCTGTAACAGGCTTTGAGGGTACTCAAACTGAAAGAGTGCTCAGAGTGGGTAAAAAATGTGGTCTTTTTGGTATTGAAATGGTGACTTTAGAAAATGGCGGAATTATTAAAAGCATACATGGCAATTTGTATAAAGATTCTGTATGGTATTCGGTTTATGGCTCTAAAGGTAGAATGGAATGTGGAAGAGAAGATGCTAACGACGGACATATTGATAAAATATACGTCAACTTCGATGAATATTCAGGAGGATACGATACGCAAAAATTAGAAAGCTATAACCCGACTCACGGAATGGAAGATAAAGTAGCAGGCTTTGGTCATGGCGGATCAGACTTTTATTCAATGTATCATTTTATTGAAAAAATAAACGGAAATAACGAGGCAGATACAATTGATATTTACGAAGCTCTTGATATGTTTTTACCGGGCATGTTTGCATATCGTTCCATTTTAGATGGGGGAATACCCAAAGATATTCCTAATTTGAGAAATAAGGAAGAACGAGATATATGGAGAAATGACACAGCTTGCACCGATCCGAAAGTTGCTGGAGATATGTTGCTTCCTACCTTTTCAAAGGGAACTCCGGAAATTGATGATTCGGTATACGAACATATTAAAAAACTATGGGAAGAAGAATGTCAAAAAGAAAATGGTGGTGACTACCGAGCTGCAGCGTTTACACAGGGCAGTAAGGAGAATAAGTAGATGTATTATTTAATGATAACTATATCAGCACTTTTGTTTTCTTTGCAGTTTATGTTCAATAATGGTTATAGCAAGGAAAGCGTAAGAGGTTGGGATTCATCACTTAAATTTTCGTTCTATTCATCTATAACAGGGCTCGTAGCATTGCTTTTTATAAACAAATTTCAAATGAATGTAAGCCTTTTTTCAGTAATTGTAGCATTTGTTTATGGAGCAGTATGTATAGCATTAAGCTATTCATCAATTAAGGCTTTTCAATATGCTAATTTGTCGGTATATTCTGTTTTTTCTATGATAGGTGGAATGCTTTTGCCATTTATTTATGGAATAATGTGTGGCGAAGAATTTAAGACTGCAAGATTAATATGCTGCGTGTTGATTGTAATATCTGTTGCAATGTCTGTCAAAAAAGGTGAACAAGGCAAAAAAGCAATTAAATATTATGTTGAGGTGTTTATTCTAAACGGAATGGTTGGAGTTATATCCAAATTTCATCAGATGAATACCGGTATTTGCGTTGACAGTGGGAGTTTTATGATACTTACAAAAATAGCAACAATACTTATTAGCGCAATATTGTTGCTTGTGATGTGCAAAACAACTTTTTTGATTACTAAAAAAGCATTTGCTTATTCGGCTATGTATTCAGTTGTAAACAGTATTGGCAATCTGATGCTTTTGATTGCTTTAATTCATTTGCCGGCATCTGTTCAATATCCCATTGTTACAGGCGGAGTAATAATTTTTGCGACAATAATAGATATAATACGAAAAGAAAAATTGACGAAGAAAGAAATTATATCTGCATGCGTGGCGTTTTTGTCAGCAACACTTATGGCACTATAATAAAAATCCGATGTGAATTCACATCGGATTTTTATTATAGCGCCATCATTCAAACAAATCAGTTGATAAATATCTGTCACCTGTATCGGGCAATAAAACGACAATGTTTTTACCGCTGTTTTCAGGTCGTTTTGCAAGCTCAATAGCAGCATATAAAGCTGCACCTGATGATATTCCTGCTAAAATTCCTTCTTTTTTGCCGAGCAATCTTCCTGCCCAGAAGGCATCTTCAGTAGATGAAGTAATAATTTCGTCGTAAATTTCGGTATCTAAAACTTCGGGAATAAATCCTGCGCCAATGCCCTGAAGCTGATGCGCACCTGCGCTTTTGCCGGATAATACAGCAGATGTATCAGGCTCTACGGCTACGACTTTAACGTTCGGATTTTTAGACTTTAAATATTTTCCGGTTCCGCTGATTGTTCCTCCCGTACCTACACCTGCCACGAAAATGTCTATATGGCCATCGGTATCGTCATATATTTCGGGTCCTGTGGAGCCAATGTGTGCCAAGGGGTTTGCAGGGTTTGTAAACTGTCCCGGAATAAAACTATTTGGAATTTTGTTTGCTAACTCTTCTGCTTTTTCTATGGCTCCTGCCATACCTTTAGAGCCATCTGTTAAAACTAATTCTGCGCCGTATGCAGTCATAAGCTGTTTGCGCTCTTTAGACATTGTTTCTGGCATTACAATTAAAATTCTGTATCCTCTCGAGGCAGCAACTGCGGAAAGACCTATGCCGGTGTTGCCCGAGGTGGGTTCAATAATAACACTGTCAGATTTTAAAATACCTTTTTTTTCAGCGTCATCAAGCAATGCTTTTGCAACACGGTCTTTTACAGAGCCTGCCGGATTTAAATATTCAAGCTTTGCCAGAATTTTTGCATTAAGATTTAAGTTTTTTTCTATTTGTACAAGCTCTAAAAGCGGTGTTTTGCCTATTAACTGGTCAACAGATGTATATATCATTTTTCAGCCTCCTTTTCGATAAATACAAGTTTATTATACTTTAATCTATGGTTTAAGTCAACGAAAAAGGGTGTGCCTTGACAAAAAAAATTGTTTATATTATAATTATACTATTATGTTTTAATGGTGTAATTTTAAGCAAATTCCCTATATAAATTGAGAAAGATAGGGCTGATATAATGAAAAAAAAACTAACCTTAACAATTATTATTTCATATTTACTTATGTTACTTGCTTCGACGATCGTATTTGCTGATGATGTTAAAACAACAAGTATTATTAACGAAGACAGTGAGTTTATTTATGTTGCCGGAAATCCGGATTTTTATCCTGTTGAATTTTATAACAAAAACAGCGGAAAATATGAAGGTATTATGCCCGAAATATTAAAGCTTATATCAAATAAAACCGGTTTAAAATTTGCGTATGTTAACAGCAAACGAACACAGTCAGAACTTGCGGACAATCTTCAGGTTGAGGTTATTTCGTCGTATGTAATAGG
>JAFQAG010000224.1 GCA_017416985.1 Clostridia bacterium | reverse complement strand
TGTTTCGCGTTGACGTACAATTTCGTACATTAAAACAGCTGCCGCAACCGATGCATTAAGTGAATTTATTTCGCCAAACATCGGAATGCGTACCATAAAATCGCACTTTTCTTTAATCAAACGGCTGATGCCCTTGCCCTCTGAACCTACTACCAGAGCAATTGCTCCGGTTAAATTACTCCTGTACATATCATCGCCGCTCATATCTGCACCCATAACCCACAAGCCACGTTCTTTTAAATAGTCTATGGTCTGAGCAAGATTTGTTACACGTGCAACCGGTGTATAGCTTACTGCACCTGCAGAGGTCTTTGCTGCTATTGCACCTATGCCTGCCGAGCGATTTTTAGGAATTATAACACCATCTGCACCTGCCGCATTTGCAGTTCTTATTATTGCACCTAAGTTATGCGGGTCAGTAATTTCGTCTGCTATTATAACAAACGGCGGTTTGCCTTTTTCTTCTGCTTTAGCCAAAATATCATCCACAGCTACATACTGTGCCGCCGCACAAATAGCAATTACGCCCTGACTTGCCTCAGTTTCGGCAAGCTCGGCAAGTTTTTGAGGGCGAACTGTCTGCACAGGAATTTTTCTATCTTTAGCCGCTGATAATATTTTGCCCAATGCTTCTTTTTTAGCAGTTTCGCTGATTAAAATTTTGTCTATCGGCATACCCGAGCGCAATGCCTCGAACACAGGATTGCGCCCTTCTATGGTATTTTTCTCTTCACTCATAAGTTTCCTCCGTAACTGTTTTATCAGCCAGTATTATCCCAATACCCATTTTGGAAGCCATTTTAATGCTTTAACATATGAAGTCGGTACTGCTATGCCGGTAAGCACCGGATAGAAAAGGATAAACAGTAAGACAACCGCAATTAAATAAGCATAAACAAACTTTTTAGCATTAGGATAACGATTCATAATCTCACGTATAAAGTATACCGTTGCCAAAACTACAAAAATAACACATGGGAAGTAGTGGTATATAAATGCCACACGAGTTACCAATACCCAAGGCAGATACATAGCCGCAAATCCCGCTAAAATCAAGGTAAGCTCACGGCTTCCTTTTTTCTTTGCTGTTTTTACTATTGCCGCAACTATTGAAGGAATAGTCATCCACCATACGAGCGGATTACCGAAAGATGAAATTCCCATTGACGTACCCTGAGGAATAAAGCTTCTGTTCGGCGCATACGCATAAAGCGGACGCCAGTCAAGCGGCCAGCTCCACCAAGCCGAGCCGTAAGGATGCGTGGATTTTAGCGCACTATGATAGTTAAACATAGTTTTCTGGTTATTTATTATATACTTAAAGTTACCCTTTGTTCCAATAATAATCGGAAGATAAGATGCTCCGTATATTAAAAGCGGAATACCTACGAAAAACAGAGCCGCAAACAGAATTGACTGCGTTGCCATAGGAACAAAGCTTTCTGCAATATGCTTCATTTCGGGGTCAACATTTTTAGATTTTTTTGCTTCTTTATATTCTAAATATCTGCGGACAATACTTGCAAAGAATAAAAATGCAAGTCCTGCGCCGGCATAAATACCCTGCCACTTTGTTGCCGCACCCAAGCCAAAGAATAATCCTGACATAAATAGTGATGGCAATGTCTTTTTAACACCAACATTATAAAAGCTCTGCGAAATGTATCGGTACATAAAGTAATACATTCCCATAACGAAAAATGCCGTGTACGAGTCTATTGTTGCTATTCGTGTCTGCGACAGATGCATAAAGTCAAATGTAAATAAAACCGCAGTACAAAATGCAAAAAATTCAGTTTTAAATAATCGTTTTCCGAGCATATATGCCATCGGAACCATTAACACACCGCACAACGTTCCGAAAAATCTCCAACCGAACGGATTCATTCCGAACAGTGCAATACCCCACGAAATAATAACCTTTCCAAGCGGAGGATGCGTATTCTCGTAAGGCGGATAAATTCCCTCTAAATACTCATACGCTGAACGTGGATGATAAATTTCATCAAAATATGTGCCATCATACCACGAGAATTCGTATGCCACTTTATCTTTTTCATCTAGCAGCGCGTCGACACCTTCGCTATCTGAGTTAACTGAAACCGGTTTTATATACTCTGCCTCGGTTTCTCCGTAAAATGCGAGTTCGTTGATATAAAATCTTCCGTCATCACAAGTCATACGCACGAAGCGTGCTTTTTGGTCAATTTTAAGATTTACCCAACGCCATACTGATTTAATATCTAAATCTTCTATGCTTTCCCAATTCTCTCCGTCATCAGAAATTTCAAATTCTATATGTCTTTCTACTTTTCTGTCACCTTCACGACGGTCAATCCAACCCGGATACATATAAAGAGTGCTTAAATCCTGACTTTCGCCGAAATCAAATACGACCTCTTCTCCTGCATTTTTAACATACCATCCGTTTTCAGGTACGTTCATAGAGCCAAGATTATAAAAGGCAAAAACAGAATATATTAAAGTTATTCCTGCCATAATAAG
>JAFQAG010000019.1 GCA_017416985.1 Clostridia bacterium | reverse complement strand
TTATCAGTATCCGGATGTACCAGCTATCACAGACGAACTGGTTGCTAAAGCAGACGAATTAGTGTCAAAAGCAATAAGCGTTGCAGATACTGGCGAATACCGCAAACGCATCGAAAGAGAATATTTGTCGGTAAGATTCTTAAAGCTTTCAAGACTTGAGATGGATGCACCGAACAGAACAGAAAAAATTAATGAGCTGTTTGATGACATAAAACGTTTCGGAATTACCGAAATCAGAGAGCGTAAATCCTTAGCTGTTTTAAAAGAGCTTATGCTTAAAAATCGTTATGTTAAAGATAGAACTAACGAGTATTTGTTATATTACATAATGAAATAAAAAATAGCGGTAAGAACTTTTGTTTTTACCGCTATTTTTTATATTCCCTCGCAATTAAAATCCGGTATAAAGCTTTCTTTTGCTGTATTTTTATCCTGAATAAATGCGTTTTCTACCCCTAAAGAGAGAGCATAATCTATAACCTTTTCATATTCAAATGTTGTTAATTTTCTGTGTAAATTAGGATGATTTTTCATAGCAGGCATTGGTGTATACTGATTCATAATGCTTATAAAAATATTATCAGAAAAATTGTCGTAAAGATATTTTATAACCTTTTTTGACTCATCTACATATCCCGGCAGAACAAGATGCCGCACAATAACTCCTTTTTTAATCATACCATCATCTGAAACCTCAAATTTTCCTGTTTGACGATACATTTCAGCTATTGCAGTTTTCGCAATTTCAGGATAGTCCTCTGCAAATGAAAACTCTTTTGCAATATCAGAAGAAAGATATTTAAAATCAGGCAAATACACGTCTATTAAACCGTCTAACATTTTTAAAGTGCTTACTGATTCGTATCCGCTTGTGTTATAAACAATCGGTAAATTTAATCCTTTTGTTTTAGCGAGTTTTATAGCTTTTATTATATGTAGTGCAAAGTGTGTTGGTGTAACTAGATTTATGTTATGTGCTCCTTTTTCTTTGAGCTCGAAAAATATTTCACAAAGTCTTTCGACAGATATCTTTTTGCCGCTTTCTGCTTTCGTTATTAAATGATTCTGACAATATACGCATCCTAAAGAGCAACCAGAAAAGAAAACCGTTCCGGAGCCGTTTTTGCCTGAAATACAAGGTTCTTCCCACTGGTGGAGTGAGGCACGTGATACTATTAAATCAGCATTTGTACGACAGTAGCCCAGCTTGCCGTCTATACGGTTAACTCCGCATTTTCTGGGACAAATGGTGCATGCTTTTAATTTATCAAACAAGTTAATCACCCCTTTTAAACTTAAATGTACTATTAAATAATAGTACATTTTTTGTTATTTAGCAATAATTTTAATTATATTTTTCAGTTTTGGTTATATTTTTTATTATTTTATCATATATATAACAGTTGAGGTATGAATTTTATCACAATGTGAAATTAATAATGTTAGGCGGTGAAAAAGTGAATAAATCTGAAGATAAATTTAAAAAGTGGCTAGAAAAATTCTATAAAGGTGAGCAAAATGAGACATATAATTTTTTAGGTTGCCATAGACAAAACACTAAATATGTGTTCAGGGTATGGGCACCTAATGCTGAAGAGGTAAGTGTTGTAGGTGATTTTAACAACTGGACACACGGCAAAAATCTTATGCAAAGGATATATGATTCTGGAATATGGCAAACTGAAATTGATAATTTATGTGAATTTGATAGCTATAAATTTGCAATTAAAACGCAGGACGACAGAATACTTTTTAAGGCAGACCCATATGGTACTCATATGGAAACACGACCCGGTACGGCATCTAAAATATACGATATTTCAGGGTATAACTGGAGTGATGAGGCGTGGCAGAATAAAAAAAGAACAGTAAATCATTTAAAAGAGCCAATTAATATTTATGAACTTCACATTGGCTCGTGGAAAAAATATGATGACGGAAATTATTTTTCATATTCTAAACTTGCAGATGAGCTTATTCCATACTTAAAAGATATGGGTTACACTCACGTTGAGCTTATGCCGATATCAGAGTATCCGTACGATGGCTCGTGGGGATATCAGGTTACCGGCTATTATGCGCCTAGTTCAAGGTACGGAACGGCTAAGGAGTTTATGTCGCTTGTTGACAGATTGCATCAGGCAAACATCGGTGTTATTTTAGATTGGGTTGTGGCGCATTTTCCAAAAGATGAGTGCGGTCTTTACGAGTTTGACGGCAGCTTTTTATATGAGTATTCTGACCAGTTTAAAAATGAGCATCCCGATTGGGGTACACGCATATTTGACTATGCAAAGGGTGAGGTTATTTCGTTTTTAATTTCGAATGCGGTTTACTGGCTTAAAGAATATCATATTGATGGCATAAGGGTGGATGCGGTGGCATCTATGCTGTATTTAGATTACGGCAAACAAAACGGAGAGTGGAGAGCAAATGAAAATGGCGGTCGTGAAAATTACGAGGCAGTAAGATTTTTACAAAATTTAAATAAGGCTGCTTTTTGTGTAGAGCCAGGTGTTTTAATGATAGCTGAAGAATCTACTGCTTGGCCTATGGTAACAAAGCCTGCCGAAATAGGCGGTCTGGGATTTTTATTTAAGTGGAATATGGGTTGGATGAACGATATGCTCTCGTATATGTCAGTTGACCCGTATTTCAGAAAAGGATGCCATAACAAAATTACTTTTTCGCTTACCTATGCGTTTTCAGAAAATTATATTCTTCCGCTTTCGCACGACGAGGTTGTTCACGGCAAGGCATCTTAAATATCGAAAATGCCCGGTGAATATGAGCAGAAGTTTGCAAACTTGCGTGCGTTTTTAGCATATCAGATGGCGCATCCGGGTAAAAAACTGCTTTTTATGGGTGGAGAATTTGCTCAGTTTATAGAATGGAATTATTCAAATGAGCTAGACTGGCTGCTTTTAGATTTTGAAAAGCACAGGCAGTTTAAAGATTGTGTGCGTGACCTAAATCATTTATATTTAAAAACATCACCTTTTTATGAGATTGAAGACAGCTGGGACGGATTTAGATGGATAGCAGCAGATGATAATGAACAGAATATAATTGTATTCAGACGAATTGATTCAAAGGGTGAGGAAATTATAGTTGTGTGTAATTTTTCACCGATAACACGTGAAAATTATAAAATAGGTGTTCCGTATAGCGGAACATACACACAAATTTTTTCTACCGATGAAGAAAAATACGGCGGAAAAGGTATAAAAAATCCGGTAAAAAGAAGTAAAAAACGACCATATCATGCAGAACAATACAGTATAGAGCTGACTGTTCCGGGAATGTCGGCTATGTACTTTAAAGTAAAACAGCAAAACTCTAAAAAAGATGAAGTATCAAAGGTCAAAAAATAAGGGAGTGAAATAAAATGCAAAAAAAGAAAAAATGCATTGCGATGTTGCTTGCAGGAGGTCAAGGCAGCAGGCTAGGAGTGCTTACTAAAAGTATTGCAAAGCCTGCCGTTCATTTCGGAGGCAAATACAGAATCATTGATTTTACACTTTCAAACTGTGTTAATTCAGGAATCGACACAGTAGGTGTTCTTACGCAATATAAGCCTATGGAACTAAATGAGTATATAGGAAACGGTCAACCCTGGGGACTTGACAGAAATCGTGGCGGTGTGCATATTCTTCAGCCGTTTACAAAAATCAAATCAAAAGAATGGTACAAGGGTACGGCAAATGCAATTTATCAGAATATGCAGTTTATCGACAGATATAATCCCAAGCATGTTTTAGTTCTGTCAGGCGACCATATTTATAAAATGGATTATTCAAAAATGCTTGAAGAACACGAAAATAAAAATGCTGATTGCACAATTGCAGTAATTGATGTACCGCTTTCAGAGGCTTCAAGATTTGGTATAATGAATGCTGATGGTGACGGTAAAATATATGAGTTTGAAGAAAAGCCTAAAGAGCCTAAAAGCACAAAAGCCTCGATGGGTGTATATATTTTTCGTTATGATGTTTTAAAAAAGTATCTTACGGAAGATAATATGGATGAAAATTCAGATAACGATTTTGGTAAAAACATCATTCCTAAAATGCTCTCTGACGGACTGAATATGCGTGCATACTCATTTAAGGGATACTGGAAGGATGTTGGCACAATCGAAAGTCTGTGGGAGGCAAATATGGACTTGCTGGGCGGCGACAGCGCACTTAGCTTAGATGATAATGAATCCCGTGTATATGCCAGAAACTATGATTGCCCTCCTACGTATTTTTATGACGGATCAAAGATAAGCGGCTCTATGATTACAAAAGGCTGTGAGATACACGGTATAGTCGAAAATTCTGTTATATCTAGTGAATGTGTAATTTTAGACGGAGCGGTAGTGAAAAATTCAATACTCTTTCCTGGAACTGTGGTCGAAAAGGGAGCAGAGGTTAACTATGCGATATTGGGAGAAAACTCTAAAGTAGGGGCGGGAGCGCATGTAGGTGAGTCTTTCTCTGCTGAAAAGAAAGGTAAAATAACGGTATTGGGCAGCGGATACGTTTTAGGTTGCGGCGAAGCTGTAAAGGCAGGAGAAATGCTGGGAGTACGGTGATGAAAGGAGTGTTAAACTATGAAAATGATGGGAATTATATTTTCGAACATATATGACGAGCATTTAGGAGAGGTAACAAAAGAGCGTACTCTTGCCTCGTTACCGTTCGGAGGCAGATATAGGCTAATTGATTTTGTGCTTTCAAATATGGTAAATTCGGGCATAACAAATGTGGGCGTTATAACAAAATCAAATTATCAGTCGCTTATGGACCATTTAGGAAACGGTCAGGAGTGGGACTTAGACAGAAAAATTGACGGACTTTTTATACTTCCTCCATTTGGTACTGGACAAAAATCAGTTTATAAAGATAAAATCGAAGCTTTGTGGGGAGCTAAACGCTATTTAGAAAGGTCTGACGAAGAATATGTAGTAATGTCAGATTCAAATATAGTATGCTCTGTTGATTATTCCGAAATATTGTCGTATCACATAAAAAACAATGCAGATATTACTGTTGTCACCTACAGAGAACAAATTGAAAACAAAACCGATGTTAAAGGTGTTGTGGTTAAAGCGGATGCAAATGGCAGAGTAATAGACGTAATGGTTAATTTTAATCAACCGGGTATATCGCTTTGTGGATTGGGAATGTATATATTAAAACGTGAAAGACTGATTGAAATTTTAGACGAAGCTACATCGTATAACCAAATTGACTTTGAACGCGATATTATTCAGGGCAAGCATAAGCTGATGAAAATTATGAATTACGAGCATAAGGACATAGCATTAAGAATTGACAGCGTACAGCGATATTTTGAGGCAAATATGGCGCTTTTAAATAAAGAAATAAGAGATAAAATTTTTTATGAAAACGGATATGTTTACACAAAAATCCGTGATGAAGTGCCGACTAATTACGGTCCAGACTGCAAGATTAAAAACTCACTTATAGCAGACGGATGCACAATCTGTGGAACGGTTGAAAACTCTATATTATTTCGTGGTGTTACGGTATCTGAAGGCTCGAAAGTAAAAAATTCTATTCTTATGCAAGATACTAAAATTGGTAAAAACGTTAAAATGGAATATATTATAGCCGACAAAGAAGTAAAAATATCTGATGACCGACTGCTTATGGGCGCACCGCAGCATCAGATGATAATAAGCAAAGGAAAAATTGTTTAGGGAGGGTAATTTCTTTTGAAAATTTTATATGCTACATCAGAATGTGCACCTTTTATAAAAACAGGAGGCTTAGCAGACGTATCTTATGCCCTTCCTAAAGCGCTGGCAAAAAGTGGTATAGAGGTAAGTGTTGTAATGCCTTATTACAAAAGCATAAAAGAAAAATTTAACGAAAGATTAGAGTTTGTAACACATTTTAATGTTCCACTAAGCTGGAGAAATATTTATTGCGGAATCTTTAAGTGCACGCTAAGCGGAGTAACATATTATTTTATAGATAACGAATATTATTTTTTGCGTGGCTCGGTATATGGCGACTATGATGACGGAGAAAGGTTTGCATATTTTTGCAAAGCAGTACTTGAAATGCTTAGTTACATCGGCTATTATCCTGATATAATTCACGCAAACGACTGGCAATGCTCGATGATACCGCTTTTTTATAAAGGCTTTTATCAGCGTATATATGAATACTCGGGTATCAAAACAATGTTTACGATACATAATATTGAGTATCAGGGAAAAGTATCGTACAGCTTTTTAGAAGAAGTTTTAGGTATGGATGATTATTATATGCGATTTTTAAACTTTAGCGGATGCATTAACTTAATGTTTTCTGCAATTGTGCTGGCAGATAAAATTACTACTGTTTCAGAAAACTATGCAGATGAAGTTAAAAATCCGTATTATGGTCACGGACTCGATCAGGTGCTTGGTGGTGTGTCATACAAGTTTTGCGGAATTACTAACGGAATAGATACAGACCTGTTTAATCCGCATAATGACGAAAACCTGTACCGAAAATACAGCTTAAAATCTATGGGTGGCAAAAGAATATGCAAAAAAAGATTGCAGGAGGACCTTGGCTTAGAAAAAGATCCGGACTGTGCAATTATGTCAATGGTAACACGTCTGGTTGCGCATAAGGGGCTTGATTTGGTTGACTGTGTTTTAGAAGATATAATGACACGCAGAATACAGCTTATTATTGTGGGCACCGGTGACTCTCGTTTTGAACATCGGTTGCGTGATGCGGCGGCAAAATATAACGGCAGACTTTCTGTTAACATTCGTTTTGACCCGTGCTTAGCAAGCAGAGTATATGCCGCATCAGATTTGTTTTTAATGCCGTCAAAATCAGAGCCGTGCGGCTTGGCACAGATGATAGCTATGCGCTATGGAACTCTTCCGATTGTAAGAGAAACAGGCGGTTTAAAAGATACTGTGTATCCTATAAATCCGCAGACGGGCGAGGGCAGAGGATTTACATTTAAAAGCTATAATGCACACGATATGTTAGATGCCATAGACCGTGCGTTGAAGCTGTATTATGATGATAAAAATATCTTTAAGCAAGTAATGCATCGAAATATGGAAGA
>JAFQAG010000223.1 GCA_017416985.1 Clostridia bacterium | reverse complement strand
TAGAACAATAATATTATATATTATACTTATATATATTATTATAGTCAATTTTTTGACATCTATATACTATTTTTGTGCAGTTCGCAAAATTTTTAATTTTTTGGTTTTCAATTTATATTATAATCTAAATGTGATATTGTTTAAATAATCAAAAAAGGAGAATTTTATATAACCAGATGACCGACAAAAAGTATTTAAAACTATATAAAATGATTAAAAACAAAATTCTTAGCGGTGAATATAGAGCGAATGATAAGCTACCGTCAAAACGTGTTATGGCAGACCTTACGGGCTTTAGTGTTGTTACGGTCGAAAAAGCATACAGTATGCTTAACGACGAAGGATATATAGCATCACGTGAGCGTAGTGGATATTATGTTTGTCGCTTAGACACATTTACTGTTGCAAAACTAGAAGAAAACGACAAAGCCTTTTTGTATCTGGATGAAGATTCGGGTGAGCCGCAGGATTTTGAATATTCTTTGTGGTTTAAAACTATAAGACGAGTTATATCAGACAAAGGCGAACGTTTATTTATGAAATCGCCAAATAAGGGATGTGCCGTTTTAAGAAATGCAATTTCAAACTATCTAAGAAGATATCGTGGTATGTATGCCGAGCCTGAACGTATTATAATCGGCTCAGGTTCTGAGCAGCTTTACGAAACAGTTGTTAAAATGCTCGGCAGAGATAAAGTTTATGGAATAGAAAAACCATCATATTCAATGATAGAAACTGTTTATTCATCTGCGGGTGCTACAATACAAAAATTAGAAATGGGTAGCGGAGGAATAAAAAGTGAGGCATTAAAAAAGAGTAATATAGACGTTTTGCACGTAACTCCATTCCGCAGTTATCCAACAGGAGTTACTACCACAGTCATTAAACGTTATGAGTACTTAAAGTGGGCAGAAGGCGGCAAATACATTGTTGAAGATGACTTTAACAGCGAATTTTTTATACCCGGTCAGCCGATTGAATCTCTTTATTCATTAGACCAAAACGATTCGGTTATATATATAAATACGTTTTCTAAAAGTCTTTCGCCGTCAATGCGTTTAGGATATATGATTCTGCCAAAGTCACTATGCAATACATACGATGAAAAACTAGGGCAATTTTCGTGCACTGTTCCTGTGCTTGACCAATATGTTTTAGCGGAATTTATATCGAGCGGAAATTTTGAAAGACACTTAAACAGAGTAAGAAGAAAAATGAAAAACTAAACCATAAACTGTTGCAAACTTTACGTTTTGCGACAGTTTTATTTTACCATAAATTTTATATAATGTTAACAATTTATACATTGATAAATTATTATAAATGATGTAAAATATTTATCGTGTTTTTTAATAAAAAGCGATTAAAGGAGATAATTTTTAATGAAAAAAACTTTAAAAATGTTAGTAATAACATTAATTTGTGTTTTGCTGTTACCAAATGTGACATTTGCAGATGAATTTACTACCGAAAACGGTGTAAAGATATATAACTTGTCACTAAAGCAAGCGATTGAAATGGCAAAAAAGGATAATCCGCAGCTAACATCGCTTGAGGTAGCGCAAAAAAGTAATAAAATAAATCTGGATGCAGCACAACTAACTAAGAAAAAATATAAAAACATCGCACCGAGCACAAGCAATTACGAGCTTGCATACATAAAAAAGGGTTATTATGTAGAGATGTACGAAATGCTTATGCGCCTTAATGAAAAAGAAACAGAGCAGGCAAATGCATCGATTGCATATAACACAACATCAGCTTATTTTAACTATAAAATAATGCAGGAGCTTTGTAAGGTGGCAGAAAATGCATATAACCTTGCAACCGAAAACTATAATAGCGTAAGTAAAAGATTTGAACTTGGTATGATTGCAGAAATAGATTTAAACAATGCACACCTTAGTGTAGACCAATGCTTAAATACGCTTAACAGTTATAAACGCAACCGTGAAATAGCGAGAGAAAATTTAAAAATATATCTTCAGTTAGAAAATGAAAACTGCGATTTTAATTTAACTGACTCAATTGAATGCAGTGAGTTTTCTCGAGATATCTCAAATGATATTAAAACTGCCGAAGAAAGCCGCTACGATATAATCGCACTTAAAGAAAATTATCTGATGGCACAAAAATACTTTGAATATACAAAGCCACTAACTGCTTATTCTGCAAGATATCAATCGGCACACAGCGATTTAATG
>JAFQAG010000222.1 GCA_017416985.1 Clostridia bacterium | reverse complement strand
TTTCCGGTTTCGTCATAGTAAGCTACATATAAAGCAGCATTTTCAGTTTCATTCACTGGTAGTATTACATTAACATCAACCTTGTCTAAATCTGTCCATGAAACATTGGCAATATATTCTGAATCTTTCGCCGCCTCGCCCGTTCCGATAATAGCATATGTAGAAAGCTTTTTAATATTTAAATAAATTCTGTTATTTTCAATTCGGCTTATACATTCACCATCTGCGTTAGGAGTTTGGGTTAAAACCTCTGCTATGCCGTTTACATCTCTGAGAATCAGATACTCTGCTCTTTCTCTGTATCTTGCAGGTATTTCAAATGCCACCTCAAACAAATCACTTGTCTCGGTTAAGGTTTCATACAAATATTCTGCTCCATCTTTAATCTTTGAAAGTTCTAATTTGTTCATACTTATAAGATGATATTCGGGGTAATTTTCAGCTCTGTACTTTGTAATATTGGTGTTGTAATTAGCTTTAGTATACACAAGGTCATAATATATACAGTTACCAGCAGTTTTAGCATAAGCAAATTCTTCATCTGTAAATTGTCTCTGCAATCCGCCGGAGAAAACAAGTCCGTCCATTTCGGTATTATATTTAGCAGATGCGGCAGAAATCATAAACTCGCCTACATTTTTATTCTCTACGTCAATAAATTCCGTAAAGGTTTCTCTTAAATTTTTAGCATTTTGGGTAACTGTAATAGCAATTTCATCCAACATAGGAGAATCAATTGTGTAACTTCCATCGCTTTGTGTATAAGCATACCAATATCCATCTACTGAAACAAGTGCACTTGCAAGTGGTTCGCCGTTAAAGGTAATTTTACCTGTTATTTTTGTCAATTTTACATAATCAGCATAAACTGTAATGTCTTTATCAGGCATAATATGCGGAACGTTATTCCATCCCTTTGTCTTATATCCGTTTCGATAGTTTGCATATGGTAATGACGATACCTCATAACCGACAGAATATTCTTTAGTTTCTACCTTACCCTCCGACACATAAGTTATTGTGCGTTTATTATCAAAATCAATATATTTATTTAAGGTTTCGACTTTTGTTTCTTTATCATTTGTAAAGGTAAAGGCTAGTTTTTGAGACTGACTTTCAGAACCAATTAAATGATACATCGTCCCCTGCTCAATATCCTTATACTCTCCCTCACCTATTTTATATTTTGTATATCCGTTTGTTGTAATTTCAAAAGGAACAACTCGAGTTTTACTTTCAGATTCGCCGTTATTTACAACAACAGATACTGTGTAATTTTCAAGTGCAGAAATGATGCTATCATTTTTAACGTATAAGACCATATTTTTAACCTTGTAGTCAAGCATTTCTTTGTCTGCAATTGTTAATGTTTTTTCTGTTACATCTACTCCGTCTAAATTACTTTTGTTGTACATTTTACCTGTAATTTTAGCACTTGAATCTGTAACAACCTCTACATCGCCGGTATATCTTTCGTAACCCAAATCATATAAAAAGCAATCTTTGGTTATTTTATAGGTATTTCCACTCATAGACCAGCTGTCAATCTCCATTTGTTCGCTTGTAAGTGTGTTAAAGATAAGCTGCGCCAGTTGTTCGTATGTTATAGTTGATTCGTTATAAACACTTAAACCTTTCGAAATTCCATACTGAGAAGCTATCACAAGATAGCCGGATGGATAGCCGCCATAACTTTGTGCTCTCGGTTCGAAACCACACATTGATACAAGCATTTTTATAATTTGCGCATATGTTGCCTCAGTATCAGGAGCAAACGTTCCAGCATCATAGCCATTCATAATTCCATGAATTGCAAGAATCTCTGCACAGCCGGTTAAATATTCACCTTCAGTTAAATCGCTATACCTTTTACTGTTTGTGTAAGATTCAGCCCATTCTTGCTCTCCCATAAGCGCAATTAAAACAGGCGCAAGCTCGCCTCTGGTTACAGTTTTAGACGGTTTTTGATATACATCAGACATTATGCCTAAATCATAAACTACCTTTGCTGCATCGTAAAATTCTCCGCTAACAGTTGAGCGGTCAACCGCCGGATTTTCTTCACCTCCCGATCCAAAAGGCTTTTCTATTGTATGCCACTCAGAATAATCACTTGGTTTAAATTCTGTGATATTCTCAGGAAGAGCACGAACACGGATTTTTACCGACGCCTGTGATTTAGGATATTTTGTAGGATTGTAGTTGTTAAGATAGTTTACAACACTTTCAATCTCGTAAGCAGAAAACTCATTTACGCCCTCAGATTCAGTAAACCATTCAGAGTAATTAGGGTCGTGATGGTTGCCATTGTCGTAAACAATATCTAAATCGTAAAGATATGCATAAGTGTTGTTATCACCCGGCATCCATGTTATTTTTCCCTCTTTTATAGACTGCATAGCCGGAACGGTTAATTTTTGTGTTGGCTGTCTGTATGAAAAATTACCACTTGTTGCAGTCTGGATAATTTCAGCTTCGTCTATTGTATTTCCGTCGCCTGTTAATGACGAAACTGAAAATTTATATGTACCTGTACCAAATTCAGCAAATTTGTCTAAGAATAATGTTTCTTCTTCCCAAAAACCCTCTTCGTCATCAAAAGAGCCTTCTTCTATACGATTTGTGTAGACCTCTGCTCCATCCTTAAATAGCTTAAACTCATAGTTTGTAATACTTCCCTCATGATAGAACATAGCAGTTCCTGCCAATGGTGTTGAATATTCCTCATCAGTAAAATCCTGACCCCAGCATACTGCGAGATTACCGCTTGCAGATACTGGAACTACGCCTATTGACATAAGCATTATAACTGCTAAAAACAGACTCAATAATTTAGATGTTTTCATATAAGTTCTCCTTTATATTTTTTCACATAAATCCCATATTCTATATTATACCTTAAAAGCTACCATAAATCAAGTATATGGATTAATTAAGTATTTCT
>JAFQAG010000018.1 GCA_017416985.1 Clostridia bacterium | reverse complement strand
GATAATGTAATCGCAGTATCAGGTGTTCCTAAAAGAGAACTTTCTGAAAAGAAAATCAGCACCGATATTGAAAAGGTTATGGAAGAAAAATCAACCTTTGTATGCAAGCCTAACGACAACAAAAAGCTAAACGTAATCGAAGGCAGTGAAAAATATACTGCAGGTGTGGTAGTTCCGATAATTTCAGAGGGTGATACCATTGGTTCGGTTGTTTTTTTCAGCAACGAGTCAAGTCCGAAAATGGGAGAAATCGAAGAAAAGCTCGCTCAGTCTGCAGCAGGATTCTTGGGCAGACATATGGAGCAATAAAATAACAGCGGTTCACAAGTTTTAAGTGAACCGCTGTTATTTTATATGCACTTTTATTTTCTAATAAAACATTCAACACTTTTTGGTGGTGTAACATAAGCAGTCTGATTTGTAGTATAAATTACAAATCCCGGTTTTGAGCCTGCCGGCTTTTTAACATTTTTAATAAGGGTATAATCGACCGGAACATTTGCCGATTCTTTCGCCTTTGAATAAAAAGCTGCAAGCTGAGCCGCCTCTAAAATTGCTTTATCTGTAAATTCTCGGTCGTGCTCATGAACCAATAGCGTATGAGAGCCGGGAATATTTTTTGTATGAAACCACAGGTCTGCACCTCGTGCTGTCTTTAAGGTTAAAACATCATTTTGCTTATTGTTTCTGCCGACCAAAACATAAAAGCCGTCAGATGTGACAAACTCCATAGGACTGCTTACCTTTTGTTTGTTCTTTTTATCTTTTTGAACACGCCTTATATATCCCTGTTCTGCAAGCTCATCAGATATTTCGGCAAGGTCTGCCTCACTCGTAGCTTTTTCAAGCTCTTCTTCAACCGTTTCTAAATAGCTGAGTTCACTTTCAGCCAATTCTATCTGACGTGTAAGCTCTTGCTCTGCCGTTTTTGCTTTATTATATTTTTTATAGTATTTCTGTGCATTTGCCGCCGGTGAAAGTCTTGTATCAAGCGGAATACTTACCTCCGGCATACCATCCTCGAAATAGTTTTGTACTACAACACTATCTGCGCCCTGCTCTATTCTATAAATATTCGCAGTAATAAGCTCTCCGTACTGTTGCCATTTTTCTTTTTTTTGTGTATCATTAAGCTCTTTTTGCTGAAGATGCAGTTTTTTTGCACATCTTTCAATATTTGTAGATACCAGCTTAACCAAATGTGCTGCACGATGCGCCATTCGCTCTTTTTTATCTCGCTCTTTATAAAAGCGGTCAGCAAGATTTGCAAAAGAATCTGTATATTCCTTTTGTGCCAAATCGCCATACTGTAAAATATCTACCGGAGAAAATTCTATTGGTTTTTCTGTTTCTTTATTTATAAGCACGCACGGCGAAAACTTGCCCTGACTAACATCTGAAAATAAATTGTACATCTGGGTTGCAACATCCAGTTGTTTTGAAAAATCAAGCTCGCTCATATAGATATCAGATGTGCCTAATGCTCTAAACGATATTTCTCTTGCAATTAAGGGGCTTACCCCCACAAACGATGATAACAGCACTCGGTCAAGCTTTTCTCCATCGTGTGCTGATTTAAGTACATCTAAAATTTCAGATGTAGTTACCTCTTTAGGATTCATTTTATCTTGAGCAGGCGGTGCCTCATAAACGATCCCGGGCAAAATCTGTCTTACTGTGCTGACAGAAAAATCTACACGTTTTATCGAATCGGCAACTCTACCGTTTTCATCGACCAAAATTATGTTTGAGTGTCTGCCCATAAGCTCTACAACCAAAGTTTTTACAACAATATCGCCAAGCTCGTTGTAGGTTTCTATGTTAAATTCTATAACACGTTCAAAGCCCGGCTGATGTACAGCAGTAATTTTTCCTGCCCCAAGATGCTTTCTTAAAAGCATACAAAACATAGGTGGCTGAGTGGGGTTAGGCTTTGACTCGTCTGTAAAGCATGCCCTTGCCACATTTGCATTTGCAGTCAGAAGTAAACGATAGTTGTTGCCAAAGCCGTGAAGTGTTATGTGTATTTCATCGTGTTCCGGCTGATATATTTTATCTATTCTGAGTCCGACAAGTTTTTCGCTGAACTCCTTTACCAAAGCGCATACTGCCACGCCGTCAAGCGCCATTATGTTTCCTCCATCCGTTGTTTAATATCACAATATTTTTGTTATCTCAGGCATTGGTGCAATTTTTTTGTCTATTGCACGAAGAATAAAAAATCCAGCTACAAGACCCAAAATACCTACAATAGCCGCTATAGAATTATTATCAAATATAACAATTGCAATTCCATAGCAAACAAACAAAATTAAAATCGGTAAAAAATATACTAAAAATGTACTTTTTAATACATCTTTATCTGATGTATCAATTCTTACCATATCGCCCGTTTTAGCATCTGCCGTGTTTTTGGCCGTTGCTATGTGCTTTGTCGGCATACATCCGCCCTTACACATAGCGCAGTTTTCTCCGCAAGCCGACGCTCTGCGCACCTCTATTTTTGCCAAATGCCCGGATACTGAAACAACCCTGCCTATTTGTGTCATAAAATTGCTCCTTTAAATTAAAGCTGTTCTGCAAGTTCTATCAGCTTTTTAAGACGATGATTTACACCTGATTTGCTTATTGGAGTGCTAAGCATTTCGCTTAGTTCTGCCAGACTTGCCTCAGGATAACTCAGTCTTAAATCTGCAAGCTCCCTTAAATGCTCGGGTATTGCCTCTGCTCCTTTTTTTGCCACTAACTGACGAATACTGTTTGCCTGTGCAACAGCAGCATTAACTGTTTTTGTAAGATTTGCAGTGTCGCAGTTTACCCTGCGGTTTACCGAGTTATTAACCTCTTTTTCGATTTTAGCATTATAAAGGTCCATCATCGACCCAGTTGCACCCATAATAGCAAGGATATCACCTATTTTTTCGCTGTCTTTGATATAAGACACATAGCTGCCCTTTCTCATAACAGTTTTAACCTCAAAATCAAGATCAGAAAACAGAGCCGAAAGGTCACGGCTTAAACCAAAATAGTGTGTTTCTATTTCAAAATGATAGCTTCTTTTAGGAGAATTTACCGAGCCGCCACCTAAAAAAGCACCTCGCAAATATGCTTGGGCGCAGCAAGGCTGCTGAGTTAAAAATGGGTCGATTGCAAATTTAATCATATTATTCTGATAAAGACCAAGCCCGGATAGCACCGTTTTTAAACCCACCTTTTCTGTTAAGGTTAAAGTATATAACGCTCCGTTAGCACCTCGGCTTGATGCTTCCTCTTTAATATCAATAGCAAAAACACGTTCTAAAAGGGCAACCGCTCTTTTTGCAACCAACTCATTTTCCGTTCGCAATACAAGGTCACCATCACGCTCAACCGAGCAAAACGCAAAAATACCTGCAAGCTCTGCTTTAGCGCAACAGCCATTTTCTTCATCAATACGACAAAGCTCTTTTTTTACATCTGATGAAAAAGACACTTCATACCTCCTATTTCGTATCGTACCAACTATGTCCGACGTTCATATCTGCCACCAGCGGTGCAGACAGAACACATACATTTTCCATTTCGTTTTTTAATAGCTCTTTAACCTGCTCTACTTCATCCTTGTGTGCCTGAATAATCAATTCGTCGTGCACCTGTAAAATTAATTTAGAACGCAGATTTTTTTCTTTAAGACTTTTATATACAGACACCATAGCCAGCTTTATAATATCTGCAGCGCTTCCCTGAATAGGTGTGTTAAGCGCCACACGTTCACCAAACGACCGCAACTGAAAGTTTTTAGAATTAATCTCTGGTATTGCTCTTCTGCGTCCGAACATAGTTTTAACATATCCATTTTCTTTTGCAAATTCAACAGTATCCTTCATATACTTTTGCACCTTAGGATAACTGCCCAGATAATCGTTCATATATTCTTTTGCTGATTTTAAGCTAATCTTTAAATCCTGTGCAAGCGAAAACTCACCCATACCATACACCAGACCAAAGTTAATAGCTTTTGCCGCACTTCGCATTTCGCTTGTAACATTGTCAGGTGATACGCCAAATATTTTAGCCGCAGTGCTTTTATGGATATCAAAGCCATTTTTAAATGCCTCTGTCATATTTTCATCATCGGCAATATGTGCTAAAACTCTAAGCTCAATTTGCGAATAATCTGCATCGACTAAAACATAATCTTCACTTTGGGCAATAAACATTTTGCGCATTTCGCGCCCCAGTTCTGTTCTTACAGGAATATTCTGCAGATTCGGCTCTGTTGATGATATTCTTCCCGTTACCGTTACAGTCTGATTAAAGCTTGAGTGAATTTTACCTGTTTTCTCATTTATAACACCAATTAATCCATCTACATAAGTTGATTTTAATTTCGTAAGCTTTCGGTACTCTATTATAAAATTAATAATAGGATGCTTGTCTGAAAGCTTTTCTAAAACCTCAACATTTGTTGAATATCCTGTTTTGGTCTTTTTAACCACAGGCAGAGATAGCTTTTCAAATAAAACCTCTCCTAACTGCTTAGTTGAATTAATGTTAAATTCGCCGCCTGCAAGACTGTATATCTGCTGAGTTAAAACATCAATATTTGAAGATAACTCCTTGCCAAACTCCTCAAGTTTTTCTCTGTCAACCTTAAAGCCCTCTAACTGCATAGATGCTAAAACTGTAACAAGCGGCATTTCAATGTCATAAAAAAGATTTAGTTCGTCAGTTTTTTCAAGCTCTTTTTCTTCCCACTCGGCAAGTTTTAAAAGCATTAATGCTTTGCGCTTTAATCCTTTTCCATAGCCTTCGCCTATCATATCTAACGAAAGTTGAACGCTTTCGCTGTCGGCATCACCTAAATTTACACCTAAAAAATCAAAGCAAAGGTCAGAAATATCATAGGTTTTTCTTGATGGCTCTAAAAGATATGCCCCGATTGCCGTATCAAAACGCACACCAACAGGAAAAATGCCAAATTTATCAAGATAAATAATATCGTCTTTAAAGTTATGCGCAATTTTTACTTTCTTTTCATTTTCAAAAAACTCACGCCAGATGTTTAAGTTTTCTCCGTCTAAATCTGCGCTAAAGCAGGTGTTTTCATCATATGAAAACACAACCTTATCGCTGTTTGTGTCTAACAGATACGCAATTTCTTTATCGGTATCAAGTTTAGATTTAAGTTCTGTTGAATCAGTTATATCAATATATTCGCCATCTTTAAAGTCTTCTTTTATAATTGGCGCAACTTCGCCACCATCAATTGTCGGCAGTTCTTTTAAAAATCTTTTAAACTCTAAGCGTGTAAAAATCTCTGCTAATTTTTCGTTATCATAAGCAGAAACTGCCGCATCTGAAATGCTAATATCAAGCGGCACATTTCTGTCGATAGTTGCAAGAGTTCTGCTTAAAAATGCGCTGTCTTTACCCTCTTCAAGTTTAGTTTTAGTCGATTTTGTAATAACACCGCTGGCAACATTTTCATAAATGGTTTCTAAATTATGATAGGTTTGAATAAGATTAAGAGCACCCTTTTCGCCTATACCTTTAACCCCGGGGATATTATCAGAGGTATCACCCATAATCGCCTTAACATCAATAAATTCTTTAGGTGTTACTCCGTATTTTTCCATAACCTTTTCGCTATTAAAAATTTCTGTCTGGGTGTTACCCATACGAGTTGTAACAAGATAAATTTTGCTTGTGTCTGATGCAAGCTGCAAATCATCTTTGTCACCTGTTAAAATATCGCACTCTATATTCTGTTCTTCACACATTTTCGAAACTGTACCTATAATATCGTCAGCCTCGAAGCCCTCTTTTTCTAAAATACGGATATTCATAGCCGACAAAACCTCTTTCATAAGAGGAATCTGCGGAACTAATTCTTCAGGCATTCCTTTTCTTGTCGCCTTATAGCCGTCATACATTTTATGTCTGAATGTAGGTGCTTTAAGGTCAAACGCCGCCGCAATATAGTCAGGCTCTATCTCTTTTGTATAGCGAAATAAAATTGTCAGAAAGCCATATACCGCATTGGTATATGTTCCGTCTTTTGTAGTTAACAGTTTTATTCCGTAAAAAGCTCTGTTTATAATGCTGTTAGCATCAAGTATTAAAAATTTTGGTTTGCTCATTTTCTATCCCTCCGCTATCGTGAGAATATAACCGTTTCGTAATGCTCCTTATATTTGCCATCTACATCATTTCCTATAACAAAAAATGCCGTAGATAAAGCATCTGCAACCGTTCCCTCTTTGGCAATAACAGTCGCACTGCGCACACCGCTTTTTGCTGGCATACCAGTCTTCGGGTCAAAAATATGATGATAACGTTCACCGTTTTTTTCAAAGTATCTTTCATAATCGCCTGAGGTTACCACAGAGCCGTTTTCTACTGTAACAGGTTGACCTGATTGACCTCTTGGTGCATCCGGCTCCTGAATACCTATTGTAAAAGGACGAAAACGTTTGCCATATTTAATTGACTCAAAAAGTCCAAGCGGCATTTCGCCCATAACTACAATATTGCCGCCCAAGTCAAGACACGCATTTTCAATTCCGCATTCACTAAGAACTCGTGCCGCCTCGTCAGATGCATACCCCTTTGCAATACCGCCTAAATCAAGAGCCATACCCTCTTTTTTTAGCTTAACCGCATAAGTATTTTCGTCTAACTCCACATTCTTCCAACCAATTTTATCAAGCGCAACTTTTATTTCTTCATCAGTCGGCACTTTTTCATTTTCTGTTCCTATACCCCAAAGGTCCGATATCGGTTTTAATGTAATATCAAACGTACCGTCTGTCATATCTGAAAATTCGAGCGCACGTTTGATTAAATCATAAACCTCTTTATCAACCTTGACAAATGTATTATAAGGAGAATTGTTAATCTTATATATTTCGCTGTTTTTTAAATATGCACTAAACTTTTGCTCGATTTCATTGATTCTGTCAAAGGCTTTATCTATTGACTCATCGGCACCTTTTCCGTATGCAGTCAATGTAACAACAGTATCTAAACAAAACTGTGTTTTTTCGCATTTTTTCGGTTCAAAGGCGATATTAGTTACAATCATTACAATGAGCAAAGCAAGCGCTATATATTTAACAGCTTTCATACCATACTCCCCGTTCTTACTTTATATAAAATACGATATATTTTTGTATAGCTATTAACCTTGTTAATATACTGTTCAGTTTCTTTATACGGAATCTTTTCAAGCGTTTTTCCATCAGTTGAATAGTTGGTGTCACAAAGCCATTTGTCAACCGTTCCATGACCTGCATTATATGCTGCAAGCATACACTTAGTATCGGCATACATATCATAAAGATACGATAAATAATAGCAGCCCAGCTTTATATTTATTTCAGGCTTGTAGACATCCTCATCTTTAAAGTCAGAAATTTTTATTTTTTCGGCAATCCACTTAGCCGTAGATGGCGTAATTTGCATAAGTCCGCCTGCATCTTTATTAGAGATTGCCTCTTTTTGATAATTGCTTTCTGCCTTTATTACCGCCATAACAAGATATGGGTCAACGCTGTATTCTTCGGAATATTTTTTAATTTCATCAACATATTTTGCAGGAAAAAATCCACGCAGTAAATGTATGCATATATTAAATGCCAATATTATCACAAGTAAAACTATCAGCATTTTAATTACTTTTTTAAAACTCATTAAAACAGATTCTCCAATTTTTTAAAGTATTTTTTTGCTTCTTCTGCCAGTTCTTCTTCAGTACCGTTATTTAAAATCACATCATCAGAGTGACTACGATAAAAATCATCGCTCTGTTGTGCGTTTATGCGATTTAGAGCGGCATCACAAGTTAAATTATCACGCTCAGATATTCTTTTTGCTCTTATGTCTTTATCTGCCAGCACGCATACTGTTCGGTCGCAGATATCAGCAAGACCGCTTTCAAACAAAACTGCCGCATCAATAATCTTTAAGCCGCAAGATGACTTGCCAAGTCTTTTTTTTATCTCTTTTATAATATATTTATGAGTAATTTGATTTAAGATATTAAGCTTATCAGAATCAGAAAAAACTAATGCCCCCAGCTTTTTTCGGTCAAGTTCTCCATTTGGTAAAATATATTCTTTGCCAAACTCTTTTTCGATTTCTAAAAGCGCACGTTCTTTTGGGCGCACAACATCACGAGCCACTATGTCAGCATCAATAACATAAGCCCCCTTCTCTGCAAGGTTACGGCAAAAATTGCTTTTTCCACATCCGCTGCCACCTGTAACACCCAAAATCAAACTCATAATCTTCCTCCGCTATTTTACATCCTCGCCCTGACCCATAAATTTCGATATTTTTTCTATCGTTCTTGGCGGTGCATCTTTCGAATTTTTCCAAGGCGCATCGTTATATCGGTAATCGAATTTTTTGGTAAACCAGTTTACATCTTCATTTACACGCTCAAGATTTTTAATTTCTATCTGTATCAGTTCCGCCGTCAGTTCTTCTAGATTTTTGCCAGATAATTCTTTGTCTGCCATACGTAAAAGCAATTCAAAATGTGGAAGACAAAATCCTTTGCTACTATTTACCTTGTTATGAAAATCGCTTTCTTTTTTATAAAGCTCCCAAAAAGTGCAGGCAAATTTTTCTAAAGTTGATACTAGCTATTCGCAAATTACGCAAGAACCCTCAATACATTTTAGCAAATCTGCTATTTCCTCATGCTTTGCTGTGCCTTTTTTTAAAAGTCCGCCCGATGTTTTTTTATCTGATATTTCTTTCATTCGTTCGGTAATACGAGCTAAGTGTGTATCTAAAACCAATGCCAAGCTAAGACTTTTGCCCTGTTTTTTAGACATTTGTTCAAAATGTCTGCGACAAAATCCCTTTTCGTTTGAATTAACACGACTGTCAGGCTCCATCATTGATGCCCCCAACGCATAGTCAACCGCCTCTTGCTCAAGTCTTTTTTCAATCACGCAAAAAGGGCATTCACAATCTACTTCATATGCCTCCGAAAGAGGTATGGTATATATTTTTTCTTTCATTTAAACCACCTTTTTATTTTACGCATACTAATCTATTATATATTATATCGTTTTTTTTGACTAAATTCAATAGTATAAAAAAATAAAGGACTGCAAAATCAATTTACAGTCCTTTAACTACATATTTACTTTGTATCAACTACCAATTATAATAGTTGCATATTTGGTATATTCCTCGATTTGCGTCATCATACTGTCGGCATTTTCATTTTGCTCAAGCAGATTATATTTTTTTGTATAATCTTCTTCAACAGTTCGATGTGAAATATATCCGCTCATTGATGTTAACATATCAATATAATCAGATAAGTTTGCAACCGGAACCTCATAAATTGAACCTTTTGCTTTTGTTCCGCTCATCAACTCGTGCACCTGATCTATAAACTCGTGATTAAAGCTGAATACAACACTGATTTTTACCTTTTTTTCAATCGCAGAAGAACCGCCACCACTTACAGCCTCCGTTATTTGTGATGACTCTCCGCTATCAGCCATATCCGCTTTTTCGCCAGTTAAATCCTTTTCTTCATCGCCTGTATCCGCCGCCATCTTAGGCATGCTGCGGGCAACTGCTGCATCGTTTATAGCATCTTCGGATTTAATCGCTGCATTTTCTTCTTCAACTAAAGCAACCGGCTCGTCAACAATCTCTTCTTGCGCAATCTCTTCTGCAACTTTCGTTTCCGTTTTTGCTGCTAAAGCAGATTTTTGGACCGGATCGCTCGTAGCAGGAGCTGACGTTTCGAGCACAGGCAAGGCACTTTCTTCGGGTAATGCTTCTTGCTCGTTGGCAGGCATTATAGATTCAATAACTTCATTTTTGTTTTCAGTTATAAATGAATCACTGTCAGGCAGATTACTAAAAGCCAGAACAGAAATCACGATAGCTGCAGCACCGGCTGCAATGTAAGGATATATTCTGAATTTTTTAACCGGAAATACAGGTTTTGGCTGTTCCTCTTCACCATTCTTTATAAGTTCAGCCTCGTCAAGTAATTTTTTATGCAAATCAGATGCAAATGTCGGCGACAACTCCGGACATTCTAAATTTGCGCTTTTATCCATTATTCCCTTTAACAAGGTATATTCATTCCGACAGTTGTCACAAGTTTCTAAATGCTCACGCATTTGCGTCATTTCCTCATCCGAAAGCATATCATCTATGTAAAGGGACAAAAGCAAACACGCATCTTTACAAGTTAATTTATTCACTTTTGACCACTCCTTTCGATTCTTACATATACTTTGACGCTAAAACTATAAAAAAAGTTCCTTATCATTTTCTAAAAGTTTTCTTAAAGTTAAACGTGAACGATTTATTCTTGATTTTACAGTTCCTAATGTACAGTTTGTAATTTCTGCAATTTCTTCATAAGATAAACCGTTTATATCACGCAAGATAATAACCATTTTTTGCTCATCACCTAGCTGATTAAGTGCTTTTTCTAACGCTTTCATCGCAGCACTTTTCTGAGCCTGCTCATAAGGTGATGGCTGGTTATCTTCAATCGGCAACTCATATTCATCATTTTCTTCACCTCGATGAATACTTATGGTATTTTGTTCATTTTGTCGTTTTTTCTTTCTTAAAATATCAAGACAAACATTTGTAGCGATTCTGTAAATCCACGTAGAGAACGCAGCCTGTTCGTTAAAACCAGAAATTGAACGAAATACTCTTACGAAAATATCCTGAGCGGCGTCTTCGGCATCTGCCATATTGCCCAGCATTCTGTATGCTAGGTTAACAATCTTTTTTTGATAGCTTATAATAAGTTGTTCAAAGGCATCAACATCGCCCTGTTTACTTTTTTCAATTAAGATTTTTTCATTTTCAGTTGCCAAAACGCTCACCCCCGTTCAATAAGTTGTCATTATTTATAGAAGTCTATATGGTTTAAATTTTAAATAATCGCACGAAACCAGCCGATATTCAACACCTCTGATATCGCCCTGCAAAGCGGTAGCGTGTGCTTTGTCGTGCAAATGGCCATATACACAAATATCTACTTCGTATTTTCTTAAAAGCTCTGCAAACACCGAATCTTTACCCGGTGGATAATGAAGCATTACTATAATTTTTTTTGCATCACTCTTTTTTATTTCGCAGAGTTGTCGCTCTAACCTGCCTGCTTCACGCAGATAGAGTTTTGCCTCGGTAGCATCCTGCGGCAGCTTGCCACCTGTATCAGGATAACCCTTAGTTCCACAAATCGCTATATCTTCGTGGTAATAAATGGTGTTATGCAAAAAACGGATACTAAAAAAGCCGTTACTATCTAAAAAGGAATTCATCTTATTAAGAGTTTCCCACCAATAATCATGATTTCCTTTTGTAATGATTTTTATCCCCGGTAAGTCATTAATAAAGTTAAAATCAGTAACCGCTTCATTTAAATAAGTAGCCCACGAAATATCTCCGGGCAATAGAACTATATCGTCTTTGTCTATAAGTTCTTTCCAGTTATCCGCAAGGCGATTGACATAATCTAGCCAGCCATCTCCAAAAACCTCCATAGGCTTGTTGCCGCCCAACGAAAGATGCAAATCAGAAATTGAAAAAACTGCCATGTCCTTCCCCTTCCGAACAACTAAATTACTAAAAACCCAATCCGAATATCAGATTGGGTTTTTATAAACAACGTATTTCCATTAAGGAAAACTATCTTGCATTTAAAAGTTACACAAAATTATGCAGTAACTTCGTAAACGCTGACCTGCTTTTTATCGCGGCCCTTTCTTTCAAACTTAACTTTGCCGTCAATAAGTGCAAACAAGGTATCGTCGCCGCCCTTGCCTACGTTTAAGCCCGGATGAATTTTTGTTCCGCGCTGACGAACAAGAATGTTGCCTGCTAAAACCATCTGACCATCGGCACGTTTAACACCAAGACGTTTTGCCTCACTGTCACGACCGTTTCTGGTACTACCAACACCCTTTTTATGTGCAAAAAGCTGAATATCCAATCTTAACATAAGTTACACCTCCAATTCGGTAATCGAAATGTAGTCATCATACTGTTCGTGCAAATCCCGAAACGTAAGTAGCATACTCTCAAGCAGAACATCCGCTTTTATGCGGTCATCTTTTGAAAGCTCTGCCGGAAGAATACATTCTAAATATCCGTCACGCACCTCATAACCAATATGAATTTTTATCACATCGGTTAATCCGTTTAATGCAGTTAGTGCTGCTGTTGTAACAGACGCACAAACTATATCTGCTCCGGATTCGCCAAAGCCTGTATGCCCTGACACGATATATTTTATAATGCTTTTGTTTCGGTCACGATAAATTTTAATCTCTGTCATGGCGATTAAGCGTTGATCTTTTCAATAACAACCTTAGTGTACGGCTGTCTGTGACCCTGCTTTTTCGCACTGCCTTTTTTAGGTTTGTACTTAAATACAATAACCTTTTTGCCTTTACCCTCAGCAGTTTCAACCTTAGCAGTAACTGACGCACCGTCAACATAAGGAGCACCAACTTTAATAGCCTCTCCGTTTCCTACTGCTAAAACCTCGCTGAAAGTAACTTTGTCACCATCGTTAACACCCAGCTTTTCAACGTAAAGTGTATCACCTTCGCTTACTTTATACTGTTTGCCACCGGTTTTAATAATTGCGTACATTTGCGCACCTCCTCCATCCTTGCTCGCTGTGCCTGATACATTACTGTACAAGGGTAGGATTCTATCCATTTAAGACCCCTCACACGCGGCTAACAGACATTATAACATTTATTTGGTTGTTTTGTCAACATTTTTTTAAAATTTTGTATAAAAAGCCGGCTTCGCCAACTTGATGTCCGTTTCACTCACCTTTTTAAAGGTAGACTTTTATGATATTTATAAATCACTACTTAAAAGCAGTAATTTCCCACATATAAAAAAACCGACTGCCATAGCAGCCGGTTTTTTAAAAATTATGCCAATTCAAATTTATCGTGAATAGCTTTAACAGCTTTTGCCTCTGTTCCTTCGTCAATTAAAACAGAAACCTTAATCTCAGAAGTTGCAATCATATGAATGTTAATCTGAGCTTCGTATAAAGCCTCGAACATTTTAGCTGCAACGCCCGGATTTGTAACCATACCAGCACCAACAATAGAAACCTTAGAAACCTTGGTGGTATAGCTTACGTTTTCATATCCGATAACATCTTTTGAATCTTCAATAACCTTTAAAGCCTCGTCAATATGGCTCTGTGCAACAGTAAAACTTATATCCTTTTTATTTTCACGTCCGATAGACTGAAGAATAATATCAACATTAATGCTTTTCTTTGCCAAAAGCGAGAAGATACGAAATGCCTTTCCTGGAGTATCTTCAATTCCGCAGAGCGAAATTCTCGCTACATCATTATCTTTTGTCACACCTCTGACTAACATACCTTCCACTTTAACAGCCTCCTTAACTACTGTACCTTCTGCACGTGTTAAACTTGAACGTACACAAAGATTTACATTATATTTTTTTGCCATTTCAACTGAACGGTTATGGAGTACATTAGCACCCAAGCTTGCCAGTTCTAACATTTCATCATAAGATATTTCGTCTAGTTTTTTCGCATTCGGAACAATGCGTGGGTCTGTTGTATAAACACCGTCAACGTCAGTATAAATTTCACATAAATCTGCATGACACGCAGCAGCCAGTGCTACTGCCGATGTATCAGAACCTCCACGACCTAAAGTTGTGATGTCATCATAGCGGTTGATTCCCTGAAAACCTGCTACGATAACAATTTTTCTTTTGTCAAGCTCTAACAATACACGTTCTGCATCGATTTTTCTGATACGGCTATTAGAATAGTTAGAATCGGTTTTCATTCCTGCCTGCCATCCGGTAAGTGAAACCACCGGAAAACCTAACTTTTCAATAGCCATAGCCAAAAGCGATATGGATATCTGCTCGCCTGTTGCTAAAAGCATATCCATTTCACGCTTTGATGCATTAGGATTGATTTCTTTTGCTTTTTCAATTAAATCGTCCGTCGTGTCTCCCTGAGCTGACACAACAACGATAACATTATTGCCCTCTTTATATGTGCTCGTTATAATATCTGCTACATTAAAAACTCGTTCGGCATTTGCAACGGACGAACCGCCGAATTTCTGCACGATTAAACTCAACTTAAACCCTCCATTCTTAGTCGATAAGCTTTGCGCCCTCGTTGTCAGCATCCACAAGCATAATTTGCCATGTTGGATACGACTTTTTCATATATTCTTGCATATCCGCCATAAAACTTTCTGCATCATCGCCCTCTATGAGTGAAATCATAGTGGGACCCGAGCCGCTGATATATGTTCCCAGCGCTCCGTAGCTTTTTAGGCGGTTATGGATTTTTTGATAACCTTCAATAAAAGTTTTTCTGTACGGCTCGTGTATTCTGTCATCTACCGCACACAAAAGATTTTCATATTCGCCCGAAATCATTGCTGCAACGGTCAATGCCGCATGCGATATGTTAAAGCTGACATCTTTAAGCGAATACTGTCCCGGCAAAGTGCCACGTGCTTTTTTAGTTGTTACCGCATAATCCGGAATTAAAAGAACAAATTTTAAATCGTTCTTTATCGGATGCGAATAGTAAAAAAGATCTTCATTTTCATATACAGAAACTGTAAAACCGCCAACAAATGCCGGTGTTGAATTGTCTGAGTGACCCTCGAGTTTAGCCGCCATACACATAAGCTCTCTTTTTGTAAACGGCTTGCCACTTATTTCGTTTGCCGCCATCAAGCCGCCAACGATACAAGCAGAGCTTGAACCTAAGCCACGAGTTACCGGTATATTATTTTCAAGGCTTAGTTTTAATCCGCCAATGCGATAGCCTGCCGCATCGAACAGATATTTCATAGACTTATAAACAAGGTTTTTTTCATTGGTTGGCAAAAATGCAGATGCTTTGTCTGTATATTCAATCAAAAGACCGCTATCTGTTTCTTCTGCCTCGACATAGTTATATAATTTAATTGCCGCACCGAGCGAATCAAAACCCGCACCCATATTGGCAGTAGTCGCCGGCACTCTGACTTTAACCCTTGCCATTTTCTTAAGCCTCCGGCAGCATTCTTATAAAGCTATCGGCAGCTCCTAATTTTTCTTTTAACTGTTTTTCAGTTACTAAACCGGTTATAAACGCATATTCTGTACCGTTTTCGCCTTTGCCGTTTCCAATCATGCTGGCACCGATAAAGCCGTTAACAAGCATCGGATTTGTAGTTCTGACCATATATTTTGTAGGAATTTCCATTGGGTCAAGCATAATGTTTTTGTCAGGCTCTTCCCACTTAATCATTACACGTCTTCCAAGATGCTTAACAGCATCAACAACGTCAGCAACAACTGCGCTTGCAGTCGGGAGCTTACCTGCTCCTCTGCCATAAAACATTACGTCATCGACAAAGTCGCCATGTACCATTACGGCATTAAACACGTCGCTTACGTCTGACATCTGATGTTCTTTAGAAATAACCATCGGGCAAACACGTGCATAAACCTTGCCGTCACAGTCAAATTTTGCATATCCAACCAATTTAATTACGCTGTTTATTTTTGATGCAAAAGCAACATCATTTTTAGTGATTCCTGTAATACCCTCGGTTGCAACGTTTTTATAATCAACAAATTTACCTGATGCAAGTGATGCTAAAATTGCAATTTTACGGCACGCATCGTGACCTTCAACGTCTGCTTCAGGATTGCGCTCTGCATATCCAAGCTCCTGAGCCTGAGCGAGCGCCTCTGAAAAAGCAGCTCCCTCTTTAAACATTTTGGTCAGAATATAGTTCGTAGTTCCGTTTAAAATACCATAAACAGCCTCTACATTATTTGCTGCCATACATTGATTGAGCGGACGTAAAATCGGAATACCGCCGCCAACCGATGCCTCGAACAGATAGTTGCAGTTTTTTTCTTCGGCAATTTTTAAAAGCTCTGTACCATGGGTTGCAACAAGCTCTTTATTAGATGTAATAACGCTTTTGCCTGCCAAAAGAGCTTTTTTAGAAAAATCATAAGCAGGATTAAGACCACCCATAACCTCGATAACAACCTTAACTTCATCATCGTTTAAAATGTCATCAAAGTTTTTGGTAAACAAGTGCTTTTCAGCGTGGTCATCAAAATCTCTGATATCTAAAATATATTTAATATCTATTTTATGACCGGATTTACGCTCTAAGCCGGCTTCGTTATTTCTTATAATTTCGTAAACGCCTGAGCCGACTGTACCGAATCCCATTATTGCTACTTTTATCATTTTGCAACCTCCTGTGATGCTTGCATCATATGTATTTCACATAGCTATCCTATTTTATTAATGTTAATATTATATATTATAATACTCTTTCGGTCAAGAGTTTTACAAAATTTTCTGTCGTTTTTTCGCACATTACATCAATTTTGTATCATTAATTACAAGACAAAACTTCATATTCAATAAAAGCGCAGCACGTCTGTTCATCATCATACGCTCCATAAATATTTCAAAATAGTCCATTATAGAGCTTAGCTCCGGGTCAATGGTCAATTTAAGAGTAATTTCTCCACGTTTATTATCCACGCTTATTTCAGATTTTGTTGCAGAATAATTAACTCTGTCGTGAATATCAAAATTTGCTACGTCATTATTGCGCACTCTTGAGCGGCGAACGTCAGATTTATCTGCTAAAATAAGCGCAGCCGATACTGGATTTACAGGTGTGCCGCTACCCTCGTCGTGATTTCCGATTGCGGACATAATAATAGCGACCTCTTCTGCATCCATACCCATATCTGAAAGCAGGCGAAATGCCATTAACGCACCACTTTGAGCATGGTCATCACGATTTATTGTGTTTCCTATATCGTGCATAAAGCCTGCAATGCGCGCTAAGTCCTGCTCTCGCTCGCTATATCCTAAGGTTTCTAAAATATCTGCGGCATTTTTTGCAACAAGCTCTGCATGGATAAACGAATGCTCGGTAAATCCTTTTACTTTAAGATTTTCATTACCACGCTCCATATAAGCACGGATATCCTTATTTTTTCTTACATCTTCGAGTGTAATTAATTTTTTCATTTTATCACCTTTTTTTGCGACGTTATATTTTTCTTTACTTTATTATAGTCTGTTTTTCTTTATAATGAAACATATTTTAACCATTTAAATAATAAAACTGATGCATCAAGCATCAGTTTTGTTATTTAAGATAGACTATGTTCTACTGGTTTAACCTGATAACTCGGCTCGCAGGTAATGTTAATTCCCAATCTTTTGAAAACCTTTTCATCAACATGCGACAGCATTACCGAAGAATGTACATCACAGCCACGCAGTTTATCGAGTTGTTCCATAGCAAGCTCTGCTCTGTGGTCTGTGGCTGCACAAATCGAAAGGGCTATAAGTGCCTCGTCGGTATGAAGTCTTGGATTACGGTTACCTAAATGGTCAACTTTCAAATGTTGAATAGGCTCTAAAATAGCCGGTGAAATCAAATGTGCTCCATCATCAATCCCTGCAAGAGTTTTAAGTGCATTTAATAATAATGCAGAGGACGCACCAAGCAAATCCGAGGTTTTTCCGGTAACAATAGTACCGTCGGGCAACTGCATTGCTGCTGCCGGTGCTCCCGTTAGTGCCGCCTTTTGAACTGCCGGAGCAATAACAGGACGATCATGCTGCGAAATACCTGCTTTATTCATTAAAATTTCAATCTTCATTACAACATCTTCGGCTATTGTGCCCTTTCTTTGTTCGCACAAAGCGGCATAGTAACGGCGGATTATTTCCTGCTGAGATGCCTCTTTTGCAACCTCATCATCAATAATGCAGTTTCCTGCCATATTAACGCCCATATCGGTAGGCGATTTATAAGGGCATTTGCCGACAATTTTTTCAAACATTGCACGCAGAACAGGGAATATCTCTACGTCACGATTATAGTTAACGGTTGTTTCACCATAGGCTTCTAAATGAAAAGGGTCAATCATATTAACGTCGTTTAAGTCTGCCGTTGCCGCCTCGTAAGCTAGATTTACAGGATGTCCAAGCGGAAGATTCCATATCGGGAAGGTTTCAAACTTTGCGTACCCTGCCTGAATGCCTCGTTTATGCTCATGATAAAGCTGAGAAAGGCAGGTTGCCATCTTACCGCTGCCCGGTCCTGGAGCTGTAACGACAATCAGCTCACGGCTGGTTTCGATATATTCATTGCTTCCATATCCCTCATCACTTACGATTTTCGGGATATCTGACGGATAGCCTTCAATAGGATAATGTCTGTAAACCTTAACGCCAAGCATTTCGAGTCTTCTCTGAAATGCCTCGGCAGTAGGCTGACCTCTGAACTGTGTCATAACAACACTACCTACAAACAAGCCAATTTGTCTAAAACAGTCAATCAAACGCAAAACGTCTAAATCATAGGTTATTCCCAAATCACCACGGAGCTTGTTTTTTTCGATATCTGCAGAGTTAATGGCAATTACAATTTCTACCTTATCTTTTAACTGCAAAAGCATTTTAAGTTTACTGTCCGGCTGAAATCCGGGCAGAACTCTCGCTGCATGATAGTCATCAAAAAGCTTACCGCCAAACTCTAAGTAGAGCTTGCCGCCAAACTGAGCAATACGCTTTTTAATATGCTCTGACTGCATTTGCAAATATTTGTCATTATCGAAACCTATTTTAGACATTTTTGCACCTCTTTTCATAAAATAAACCCATTATATATTATTATACAAAAAAAAACGACATGTTGCAAGGTGTAATCATAAAAAAATAATTATAAATATATATAAAAAAGGGATGTAAAAATTTACATCCCTAAATTTATTAATATTTATCTCTTTTTACATAGTGTGTATGCAACAGTTTGTGCGACTTATGTCCGCACGGCTCGCCTAAATACTCATCATAGAGCATCTTAATAAACGGATTCTCGTGTGATTTTCTTATCGGCAGGCTGCGGTCTTCATCATAAATAGCCTTTGCTCTTGCTGCCTTAAGGTCGATTTCAGCTTTAACCTTAGCAGGTTGAATAGGCTGACCGCCACCTGTTACACATCCGCCTGGGCAAGCCATTATCTCGATAAAGTGATAATCAGCCTCTCCGCTTCTTACCTTCTCGAGTAATGCACGAGCATTTCCAAGGCCATGCGCTACTGCAACCTTAACATCTAAATCACCGATTGTAACAGTCGCCTCTTTAATTCCTTCAATACCACGAACTGCGGTGTATTCAATCTCGTCAAATGATTTACCGGTAAGCACTTCTGAAACGGTGCGAAGAGCAGCCTCCATAACACCGCCGGTTGCACCGAATATAACACCTGCGCCGGTTGCTGCTTCACCAAACGGATTGTCAAATCCGGAATCAGGAAGCTTTGCAAAATCAAGACGAGCTTCTTTAATCATTTTAGCAAGCTCATGGGTTGTTAAAACTGCGTCAACATCAGGATATCCGGTTGCTCTAAGCTCTTCTCTCTGGCTTTCAAATTTCTTAGCAGTACAAGGCATAACCGAAACAACAAAAATATCTTTCGGGTCGATACCCTCTTTTTCTGCATAATAGGACTTTATAATTGCACCATACATTTCGTGCGGTGATTTTGCAGTTGAAAGATTATCAAGAAAATCAGGGAAGTTATGCTCACAGAACTTAACCCAACCTGGACTACAAGACGTAATCATTGGGAACTTGCCGCCCTCTTTAATGCGACCGATCAACTCTGTTCCCTCTTCCATAATGGTAAGGTCTGCCGCAAAATCGGTATCGAATACCTTATCAAAGCCGAGCTTTTTAAGCGCTGTTGCCATTTTGCCTGTAACACGTGTTCCGATCGGCATACCGAATTCTTCACCTAATGCTACACGAACTGCCGGAGCAGTCTGAACTACAACGTGCTTTGTTTCGTCAGCTAAAGCTGCCCAAACTGCTTTTGTGCTGTCTTTTTCATAAAGTGCACCAACAGGACAAGCTGCAATACACTGACCGCACATTACGCAATCTGTTTCATTTAACGATTTATCAAAGGTACAACCAATTTTTGTAGCAAATCCACGGCCCTGAGCATCAATTACACCAACAGTCTGAATTTTCTTACAAGTGCTGATGCATCGGCGGCAAAGGATACATTTGTTATTGTCACGAACAATTGACGGTGACATATCATCAATCTCGTGTTTTGAAATTTCACCCTCAAATGCAATGTCTGTAACGTTTAACTCGTCAGCTAATCTCTGAAGCTCACAGTTCTGATTTCTTGGACAGGTTAAGCACTTTCTTTCGTGGTTAGACAAGGTCAGTTCTAAAACTGTTTTTCTTGCAACACGTACCTTTTCGGTGTTTGTAAACACCTCCATACCCTCGTTTACAGGATATACGCAAGCGGTAACAAGACCTCTTGCACCCTTAACCTCAACAAGACACATACGGCAGGCACCAATTTCGTTTACGCCTTTTAAATAACAGAGTGTAGGAATATCAATTCCCGCCTGTCTTGCCGCCTGCAAAATTGTATAATCACTCGGGACGCTTATAGCCTCCCCGTTAATTTTAATGTTTACCATTTCCATATTCTTTTTCCCCTCCTTCGTTATTTATTCGAAATTGCCTTGAACGGGCATTTCGACATACAAACGCCGCATTTTACGCATACGGCAGGATCGATGTGGTACGGATTTTTAACCTGACCGCTGATTGCCCCAACAGGACAGTTCTTAGCACAGATTCCGCAACCCTTACATTTACCTTCATCAATCTTATAACTTAAGAGGTCCTTACATACGCCGGCAGGACACTTTTTATCAACAACGTGAGCAACATATTCGTCACGGAAGTAACGAAGAGTACTCAAAACCGGGTTAGGAGCTGTCTGACCTAAACCGCACAGTGCAGAAGACTTAATGCTGTCTGCTAAAACTTCTAAACGGTCTAAATCTTCAAGCGTTCCCTTGCCCTTTGTTATGCGATCTAAAATCTCGAGCATACGTTTTGTTCCCACACGGCACGGTGTACACTTACCGCAGGATTCATCAACTGTAAACTCTAAGAAGAATTTAGCGATATCAACCATACAGGTATCTTCGTCCATAACGATAAGTCCACCAGAACCCATCATTGAGCCTATCTGGATAAGAGAATCGTAATCAATCTCTATATCAATAAGTGATGCCGGAAT
>JAFQAG010000017.1 GCA_017416985.1 Clostridia bacterium | reverse complement strand
TAAGTCTGAAGGTTTCACGCATATGGTTTAATAAATCTTTCTGTTTCTGTGTGTAAACACCATTAACAGGAATTGTATCACCAAATGTTCCTGCATAGCCGTTAAAACGTGGTGCAATACCAATCATAACAAGCTCGCCATCTTCCATAGGCTTGTTGGTAGCGGTAGGAACAACAGCCTTAGCACGTTCGCCAGAGCCAACGATTGTTGAGTATGCAAAGCTGGTTGCGCCATTTGCGCGGCAGTATGCTTCGCCTGCAGCAGCTACTTCAAATTCGTATGCACCAGGTTTAATCTGTGCCATCATTTTGTCGTATGCAACGTCACAAAGCTCGGTTGCTTTCTGAATTTGAGCGATTTCCCAATCTGATTTATAAGCACGAAGAGTTTCGTATTCGTCTGTGATGTCAACCATTTCAACACCATCGAAGCCTTCAGCAAAATCACAGTAAACCTGATGCGGAATTGTAGCAGTACCAACAAATCCGATGCGTTTTAATACAGTGCCTTCGCTCTTTAACTCTTCATTGAGTTGTTTGAAGTTGATGATTGTTGCGTTCGGATATTCCTCGTCCGGAACCATAAATACAGGGAAACAACGAACCTTTGTTATAGCGGAGTTCATTTTTGCAAATGGCTCTGACTCAGGTCCACCTAAAAGGATAGGCTCACCCTCTGCCGGAATAAGAACAGAACCTTTTTCAAACTGTCCGCACCAACCGGTTAAGTACCAGCCGTTTGCAACGTTTAATTCATCAAAATAGATGAGTGCTGCATCTAAGTTTTTTGCTTTTAAAATTTCTCTTACCTGCTTAATTCTTTTTTCTGTTTCAGCCATATTGTAGTATGCCATGAAACTTCACTCCTTTTTATATAATTTTTAATTAAAAGCATGGGTATAAATTTTGGTTTTGGAGCAATGTGCGATTGGTCGATATCTGTTGAGCTTATTAAGGCTTATGATTTCTTTAACAGTTTAATGTAGGGCAGGGGCTTGCTCCTGCCGAAATACCTCATACGGAAGGACCAAGGCCCTTCCCTACGTTTTTAACATTATGCTCGTGCAAATTTGTGGTGCGTCGAAAATAGTTGTACCCTACATTGTAAATTTTCGCTTTGTAATATAGACCAAAATTTATAATTCAATAAAATTATCATCTAAAGGAAACATAGGTCTTCTTATGTTTTTCATATTCATATCCTTTAAATGCTCGGTTGAGCCGCCGGGGGTAAATGCTAAAATTGCTCTTTCGGCTGCTTTGGCAAGCTCGGGGAATAAGTATCCGAGTTTTACAACCACAATTTTATATTTTGAAAAATCAAGGTTTATTGATTCAAAAATATCAGGTCTGCACATAGCGGCTCTGTTTTTTGTTATAACGACAGTCATATCACCGCAGTCTAAGGTTGCAGACGGACCGGCATTTGCACCTGTGTATGACAAAATGTCGCCCTTGTGAACGAGTTTACCTGTTATTTCGGTTTTTTCGCTGTTTTTATCAAGACTTCCGCCAACGCTAAGCGTTAATGTATCCCCAATGTTTGCGTTATGACAAGCATCGCAAGCGGAGGAGTCAGCAATTCCGGCAATAAGCACATTTTTTGCACCGGATTCTTTAATACGGTTTATCATATATGCATTATCACCTGCAGCTCCTGCGGTGGTGTTATCACCTGAGTCAGATATAAACACCTGCTCTGTTGCCGAAATAGCAGTTTTTATAGCCTCATTTGGCTCTAAAGCCTCGATTAAAAATTTAAAATCGTGTCTTGCTTTATAAAATTTTAAT
>JAFQAG010000221.1 GCA_017416985.1 Clostridia bacterium | reverse complement strand
GTTTTCAAAACGCATATCCTCGCCTATTCCAACAGAATCCGCAACAAAATCTCTGCGCTCTTTAATAGGATCGGCTACAGCAATAACCTCATATTTTTCAGGCGAAGCTGCCATAATTTTAGCATATAATCTTCCTCTTCCGCCTGCGCCGATAACAATTACTTTTAATTTTTTCATTTTCTTATTCCTTTCCGAATGTATTTTTTGCTATTTCGGAGTTTTAAATTTAAGCTATCTATCATTTTAAAAATATCTTATATTTTGGGGATGTAAAAACGTTTTGCAGAAATCAAAACTATGATTGGTTGATACGAGGTTTCAAAAAGAAATTGTGGGTGTGTTTTCTTTAATCTGCTAAATACTATTTTTACATCCCTATTAACCTAACTATTATAAGAGAGTCTGTTAACTACAAATTTACTTTTTTCATTTTCTAATTATTTATCTCCGAGTTTTTACAGCAACTTATTCATTACTGACCAATATAATACCCTTCAGGCAACCAACCATTTTCGTTGATTTTAGCTGCAATAATAGAAGCAACAGTTTCTGCACCAAATCTTGTCATATGTGTGGTGTCAGGAGTTGTTCTGTCATCTAAGCCGGCTTCGGTTTCTTTCAGCATGATATAAAAAGCTTCTGCTTGTTCACTGTCTTTTCCGTAGCCTTCGATTAAAGCTTTAGTTGCTGCGTTTACATCGATATATTTAACATTAAATTCTTGAGCGTATTCTGCCATTGCATCAGTATATACTTTTAATGAATCGTTGTTTAATGTTACTCCATCATCATTCCAGATATATCTTACAATTGGCGATAATAAAACAGGTATTGCGCCCTTAGATTTTGCTAAGTCTATCATTTTTGTAAGATAAGACTTAAATTCTTCAGGAGTGGTTCCTTTTGCACTGTTTGAGGAATCATTGTGACCGAACATCAAAAATACATAGTCGCCATTATTGATTGCATCTATATTTTCCTGAAGCTTTTGTTTTTCTTCATAGAATGTTTTTGTACTTGCGCCACTAGAACCTATGTTTAAAACACCTACTTTGGTTGAGTCAAAGTAATTTCCGATAGCCATTCCGACACCAACTTTAAGCGAGGTCGTAGCACTATAATTACATGTCATAGAGTCGCCGCACATAATAAATTTAATTTTTTCTACTGAATCTTTTGTATATACCAATGGTGCAGATGTTAAAGGAACAAGATTGCCGTCTGAGAATACATATACTTTAACAACAGCATCTATAGCACCTGTTTCAGGTAATTGTGCCTGTTTTTCAAATGTAACAACATTTGCTTCACCTTTTTTAAGATCAGTCAATTTAGCTGTAGCTATAGAAGTAAGCTTACGTCCGTCACTTGTATAGACACCTGCATGTACCCATGCTGAAGCAAGGTCTTCGTTTGCAGAAACTGTTACTCCTTTAATCTTTCCACCATCAACTAAGCCAGTTACAACATCACCATCTTTGTCTGCAAATGTTATGTTAGAAACTACAGCCTTTGGAGCAATATGTGATATCAAAATATTATCAATAATAATCTTTGAACCCAGGCTTTCATCTTCTCTGCCCTGTACTCTTATCGGATAAATATCAATATTATTTACAATTCTGCTACAATCTGTAATATCGTATCCGCTAATACATACAGTGCCGTTTACTGAAACATCTGCCTTTTTAGCGTCAAGATTTAAAGCTATTTTAAGATTATATTTTTTGTCACTCGGCACATCAAAGTAAGACCAGTCTGTCCAGCTGCCGTCAACAGGTTTAACTCTTAAGATCATTGGTCTGAATTGGAGTACTAAACCGCCAACAATAACGTTAAATCCGCCGCCTGAATCTTTTAAGTTACTGTCAGCTAAATCTACATCTAACGAAAGTACCGCCGTGCCTCCGTTGGCTGATGAGAAGCTCTTGGTTACATGCAAATCTTCACCATCAGTCTCGACACCCTGTTTTATAACTAATGCGTCATCTTTAACTAAGAAATCGGTGTCTATTACTTTAGTTGCAAGAGCTAATCCCGGCACACTCCAGCCATTAAATCCGTTAGTGTTAATGCTATATCCATTTTCTCCTTCATCTACTTCAGGAGTTGAAAAGTCTTCAAAAAGAAGAGTACCTTTTTTATAAATCAAATATTTAAAGGTCTTTGTTTTTGCTTCAGCACTTCCGTTTGTAACAGTAGCAGTTAATGTTACTGTTTTATTTTCGTTAGAAGGTGTAATATTACCTTCTGTGTCGATAACAGATGCATCTGTTGTTTCCCATGTAATTGTACTACCATTTGCACCTGCTTTCGGGAGACTAATCTGTGTCTGACCTGAATAAAGCGGTAATTCAAGAGCTTCATAGTCTTTATCTAAGTTTTTCGCATCAAATTCTTCCTGTGATGGAAGCTTAGGAACAGTAACATCATATGTAACTACTGTATCAGCGCTTGTTCCGTCAGATACTGTTGCTGTAAGTGTAACTACTTTTTCACCTTCAGCTGATGGTGTTACAACACCGGTATTTGAAATAACAGCTTCATTACTTGATGCCCATGTAATTGTGCTACCTGTAAGACCTTTGGTCGGCAATACTAAATTATCTTCTATATAAACAATAGTTTCAGGAAGAGTATTGTCTGCATCATATTCTGTTGCATTCTGTACTGTAAGTAAAAGATTATCAAAATATACACTATCGTTTATTTTGTTATTTCTGTCTAAATTGAACGACACACTGCCTATTGAGTCAACTAATGCAGAGTTGCCTGTAATCGGCTCAAAAGGAAGAACCAGTTCACCATCTAAATATAAAGCAATGTTTTTATTAATTGAATTATAAACTATCTTGTAATTGTACCAGGTTTCTTTTTCTGTTTTTTCAGCATAATTTGCTGTCGCATTTTTAAAAGATATGTTGTCTGCAGCATTAAATTTATTTCTTAAAAGAATCAGACCTGTAGCATCTTTTCCCTGCTCAGCAGTTTTATTAAGCTGTACTGTAAAACCATATTTAGCTTTGATGTTATTAATTTTAGCATCATAGCTGAATACATAAACACCGCCTGTGTTTTCTGTGGTAATATTTCTGTAGAACTTAGAAGCTGAAGCTCCTTCAATATCATTTACTGCTAAGCTCATCATCTGTGTAGCATTAGAATCGCCTTCAACAGCTACAACTTTTTTATCAATGTTGTTATTTGCTGTGCCTTCGCCCCAGTCTTCAATCTCTGTTGCTACATCTGTATCTAAAGCATAGTCCTCAAACTTTTCGTCTAATAAGGTAACTATGCTGCTTTCTTCTACGTCAGGATCTTCTACATCGGGTTCTTCTGCTGAAGGAACCTTCGGAATAGTAACATCATATGCAACTACTGTATCAGCACTTGTTCCGTCAGATACTGTTGCTGTAAGAGTAACAACCGCATCGTTTGCAGTCGGCTGTGTTACAACACCTGCGTCAGAAATAACGTCAGGATTGCTTGATGCCCATGTAATTGTACTGCCTGTAAGACCTATAGTCGGTAATACAAAATCTGCACCAGCATATTCAATAGTAGCAGGCAAGGTGTTGTCTGCATCATATTTTGTTGCATTCTGTACTGTCAATAAAAGATTGTCAAAATACGCACTATTATCAGCATAGTTATCTCGCGCCATAATAAATGACACACTGCCTATCGAGTCAACTAACGGAGCACTGCTGCCGCCTAATACCTCGAAAGGAAGAACATCTACACCATCTAAATATAAAGCTATATTTTTGGTAATTGAGTTATAAACTATTTTGTAGTTATACCAAGTACCTTCTGCTGTTTTTTCAGCATAATTTGTTGTTACGGTAGCATCTTTAAAAGATATATTATCTGCTTCATTAAATTTATTACGTAAAACAATCTGTCCTGTAGAAGATTTTCCGCTATTTGCAGCCTTATTCAGCTGTATGTTGAAACCGTATTTTGCTCTGACATCGTTGAGTTTAGCGTCAAAGCTGAAAACATACACACCACCACTATTTGCTGTGGTAATATTTTTGTAGAACTTAGATGCAGATGGATCTGCATTAGCATTTACTGCAAGACACATCATCTTTGTTGTGTTGGTATCGCTTTCATCAGTTACAACAGTTTTATCAATGTTGTTCTTAGCGGTACCTTCACCCCAATCTGCCAATGTCGATACATCTGTACCTTCGTCGTAGCTTTCGAATTTTTCGTCTAATAAAGTAACTACGTCACTTGTTGCACCCACACCCAAGGGCAACACCAGTGTGCTCATAATAAGCATCACTGAAAGGATCAGGCTGATATAGCCTTTGAAATTTCTTTTTGTCATTGTAATCAACGCCTTTCTTTTTTATTGTTATAAATAAATTATAGCATCTGGGGTTTAATAATTAAACTGACATTTTTGCAAGAAATAAGACATTAATCAAGAAAATCAGAATTTATCGAGAGAATGCGGTGAATCATAACCGCAGCTTCTGCTCTTGTTGTGCTGTCAGCCGGGCAAAACTTATTATTACTTCCGCGAATTATTCCTGCACCTGCAAGAATACTAGTTGCATCTTTTGCCCATTCTGATATTTCTTCTGAATCTTCAAATTCTGTATATACAGTTTCAGGAAGCGAAATTTCTTTTTGCTTTAAAGCACGTGCAACTATCGTTGCAAATTCCTGACGGGTAATCTTATTACCAACACCGAATGTGGTTGAAGAAATACCATTAATTATGTTATTTTTTCTAGCCGTCTCTATATAAGGAATGTACCACGCACCCGTTGTACAATCCTCAAAAGAAGAGCTGTTTATATTTTCATCTACTTCAAAATCTAACGCTAAAAGAAGTATTTTCACTGTTTGTTCTCTTGTAAGCGGCATATCCGGCGCAAATTTACCCTCGCCTACTCCGTTTAAAATGCCGCTTTTGGTCAATTCAGTAATTGCGCTGTATGCCCAATGTGATGTTGCTACATCATTAAATGAAGTGACGGGTTTTGCGGGTACGTCAGGATTAATAACAGGTGTATTTGTGCTGCCCGAGTTACTGTTTCCACTACTGTTACCACCGCTGTTGTTACCGCCGCCACCGCTACTGCCGTTTCCGCCGCTTGATGAACCGCCGCCACCGCTGATGCCAATGTTACTGCCGGTTTCGAATGAAGAAGAACCTTTTGCCAATACCGCAACCGGCAATTCTTTTTCTATAACGCAGTTATGAAACTCAGCCGTTACAGTCAGGGTCGTTTCTTTCTTTTCACTTCCCTGAAATACTTTACCGCTATCATTTATAATGCTGCTGTCAGCACTGCTCCACGAAATAGTGCTACCGTTTGTTGCGCTAGTCGGAAGAGAAATGCTATCATTTAAAGCAAGTAAATTACATTTATCTGAGAGCTGTTTTATTACTTCTTCAATGTCTTTTTC